>JBAVZX010000180.1:0-3817 GCA_049589015.1 Phormidium sp.
ATTTTAAGGTTTGCTGGTGCTCAATTACATCCCCAAGGAGTTCTGGTATTAGCTTTAGCTACATTGGAACATTTGACAATGGCGACGCAGTGGGTAGGGGAAAAAGGTTGGGAATATAATTTGTTACAAGCGCAGCTGTTGCGATCGGTAGCAGTCGGATCTCTCACCCGATTTTCCCCCCTCAATCCGGTGACAATTTTAAGCATTAAAAAGCGGTTATTGGTCTAAAGTGGGAAATTTTCGTGAAGGAAGGGAACAGAGAACAGGAAACGGGGAATAGGGAAAGAGAGGAAAAATTTCTGTAACCTTGTTCCGACTTGGGTTAGTAGCCTAAAACGCAAAATCAACGCGAGAGATTAGGGTAATGGAAAAATTCTCTTCCCAAATACAAGAGTATCGCCACAGTTATTAGCAAACAAAAGATTCCCGCTGCACCAGCTAAAGGTTTACCGTTCTTACCTGTAAACCAAGCTGAACCTTTTCCTGTATAACTAATTAATTGGGCAGAATCGATCGTCGTCAATCCCCAAATCCAACCCGCGTGTAATCCGATCGCTAAACTTAAATTACCATTGTCTACCCAACGCGCCAGCACTAACACTAAACCCATCAAAAAAAGACCTGGCAGTTGGGGCAAAGTTTCGTCAATTTCCCAAACCAAGTGCAGCAATGCAAAAATTAAGCTAGAAACCACAGCCCCTAACCACAAAGAATAACTTTGCTGCAATTCATTCAGCAGAAAGCCACGAAAAATTAACTCTTCTGTACCGCTTACCCATAATCCTAAAAGCAAGGTTGTCAGTAGAGTTTGCCAGAACTTTTGATCGAGTTGCCAATGCCAATTTATCCACCCTAAAGTGGATTCAATTGCAAAGATAAGTATAATCGCAATTCCGCCAATAGCTAATCCTAACCCCAGAGAGATCAAAAAAGTCAGATCTCTAGAGATTCCATAATCGAAAAAAGACACGCCCTCTACCCTGGCAATTCCCCAGAGTAATAGTGGAGCAATCAGGTAAAGGGATGCCAAAAGTGGAATTTTTTGTGCTGCCCCCAAGGGCTTAGGAGGGAACCATTTGAGGGCGTAAGCTATGGGAATAGCTATTGGCAACCAGCACCCTAACCAGGCTAAGAAAAAAGCAATTATCTTAACAGGTGCGGTCGCCTCAGTATAAAACACCAGCATTTAGCTTAGCTATGTTTGTGAAAGAAGTTCATAGCTACAAAAAGCAGATAGATTAGTCAGTAGCCAAAAGTCAGCCTTGGCAAAATCAAAGGCAAACAAACTAGTTTTGACACTTGACAACTGACCTCGTGAGCTTATTCTTCCTCGTCAGAATCCTCATCTTCATCTAATTCTGCCTTACCGTTTGATGATGCTTTGTCGGCATCAACCTGAATCAGGTGAATATGCTTATAGCCTAGTTTGATTTCAAATTCATCACCAGACTTTAAACCCATTGCCTCGGTATAGGTTGCACCAATAACAATTTGTCCATTTTTATGTACGCTTACCCGATAAGTTGGTTCGCGTCCCCGACCATCTTTCGGCCCTTCAGGACTTAAAGGAATGCCTCTTGCTGCCAATACAGCATCATAAAAATCGGTCAGATTTACACGAGTCTGGTTATTTTTAGTCGTCGTGTAGTACCCACAACGCTTTGCAGTTTCGCGACGGGGTAGGTTGGAAAGTTCTTTTACTTTTTGTAGCAGTGCCTTTCCTGTTAAAGGGGTTGTTGCTGTGTCGTTCATCGCTTTGGTGAAATATCCAATCTTTAACTTAGTTAATAGAGTCAAGACCCAAATTGGCCTTATAAAGAATATATCGTTAAATCTCATATTTTTGACAACTATTTTTCGTAATCCCTAACTTGAGTAAAAAGCTTAATTTAGATTTTGGAATTTCCGGTTCCTCCGTCACCCTCATAAGTGGTAATCATCAAGGATGTTTACCAGGATTTTATCCAGACAGCTACATACTGCTACATAATTGCAAAGGTAAGTCTAGCAAAAGTTAAAATGTTACACTTAGCAAAGATGTCTAATACATTGCCTCTACTTGTCTGTCAGCTTTTCTGGTAAGATGTATGGGACATTACAGGGCAAAATCTATCTTTAAGGAGTTTTACTCAGATAGAGAACCGTTATTTTTTGTATCGAGTAGTGCAGATAAATATAAGTGATGTGTTCTCTGCCAAATTGGTAAAAAGTCTGGCTTTTGGCTAAGGTGGAGATATCGGAGCCTTAAACTAGAAGCAGTAGTAGTTTAATCGGTACTAGAGAGGGGAAATTTTTTCCCAGGTCTACTAGCCGAAAATTTGGTCTGTTGCCAGTACTACTTTAAATAGTGAAGAAATGGTTCAATATCATGCAAGTCAGTTTTAAGATTGCCAGACATGACGAAAATAATCGGACATGGTATCAGACTTATACTCTAGAAGTTGAGCCAGGGAATACAATCCTGGATTGTCTGAATCAGATTAAATGGGAGCAAGATGGGAGTTTAGCATTTCGGAAAAATTGCCGCAATACCATTTGTGGCAGTTGTACAATGCGGATTAATGGTCGTTCGGCTTTAGCTTGTAAAGAAAATGTGGGAAATGAGCTAGCACGACTTCAAGATCTGATGACAACGGTTGTTAGTTCCGAGATAGATGAATCAGCTGGCAAAGCGATTCCAGAAATTACGATCGCACCGATGGGTAATATGCCAGTAATCAAAGACTTAGTAGTAGATATGGCAAGTTTCTGGGACAATTTAGAGGCAGTCGATCCTTATGTAAGTACCAGTGCCCGAAAAGTACCAGAAAGAGAATTTCTCCAATCTCCTTCAGAGCGAAGTCAGCTAGATCAGACAGGTAATTGTATTCTTTGTGGCGCTTGTTATTCTGAATGTAATGCCCGTGAAGTGAACCCAAATTTTGTCGGCCCTCATGCCCTAGCGAAAGCTTATCGAATATTAGCAGATTCTCGCGACGCGCAAACTGAAACTAGGTTAGAAAATTATAACGAAGGTACTAAAGGTGTCTGGGGATGTACTCGTTGTTTTTATTGAAACAGTGTATGTCCAATGGATGTGGCACCAATGGATCAGATCGGTAAAATTAAAAGCGAGATCCTGGAAAGAAAGGATGCTCAAGCTAGCCGATCGATTCGACACCGGAAAGTTTTAGTAGATTTAGTGAAAAAAGGTGGTTGGGTAGATGAACGTAAGTTTGCAGTGCTAGTTTTAGGTAACTATTTTAGGGATGTAAAGGGATTGCTAGAATTAGGGCCTGTGGGATTAAGAACGTTATTACGGAGGAAACTCCCGTTCGATTTTGAACCTTCTCAAGGCGCTTCTCAGGTGAGATCACTCATTGAATCTGTAGAAAAACAAAAGGCAGAAGGTAAAGGGCAAAAGTAATATACTAAATCCGGGTTAAAAACCCCCGTTATAATGAACCGCTCCAGGCACAGAAGACCCAGCGGAAAGAGGGAGAAGATATAGGGGGTAACTAACCCGGATTTGGTATCACCGGCCCTTACGAGTTTGGAATTTACTTCCAGTACTTCAGCGAATAATGAGACGATATCTACCGCCTGCACCTCGTTCGCTGGCGTTAACAATGATTCGATAAGTGCCAGAACGGGGTAAAGTCAGATTGAGGGCAGAATTGGGACTATTTCTGCCTACATTGTTATTTTCTGCCACCTTGCGACCATCGGGCCCTAGCAGTGCCAAATAAGTGTCAAATTCAGAGCTTTCTAAAATAATTCTGACGGGTTGACCAGCGACACCATCAAAAGTGTAGGATCTGTACCAACTGCCATCAGA
>JBAVZX010000181.1:0-5041 GCA_049589015.1 Phormidium sp.
CGGCTAAGTAATTGGCAGTGCGGTTTTCTAGATTAGTTTGATTTAATTTTTTGATGAGACATTCTTTTTTATTTAAGATACAAGCTGTTAGTTGAGGATTTTGGTATTGTGCTTCTAATAAAGAAATCCACCCATCTGCTACTGATTCGGCGACAAATTCTCCACTCCAATCATCATGAAAGCGATAAATGGTGACGCGATCGCAATCTAAAAGTTGTTGCAATTCAGTGGTTGTAGCGCTAAAAATTTCTGGCAATTCTAAGGTTTGGCGAATTTTTTGAATTACTTGTGTGAGTGCTTGTTCCCGTTTGGCGCTTTCCCGTAAAGCTTTTTCTACTCGTTTACGTTCTGTAACTTCTACCACAACTGATCCGACGCTGCGAGAATGTCCATCTTCTCCCGGAATCGGAAATAAAGAAACGATCCAGTCACGTAAAACCCCCGGCTGACTGGGAACTTCTCCCCTAGTTTCTAAGTTAAGCGCTGGTTCACCTGTTGCCAAAATTTGCTGATATAAAGGAACTAGGTTAGAGGATATTTCAGGTAAGACTTGATGGAAGGTTTTACCGATATGTTCTGATGTAGGTAAGCCATTAATTTCTGCTAATTGTTGGTTGATTTTTACATATCGCAATTCTTGATCGACAATACATAATCCTACTGGTGCTGAGTAGAAAAAGGCATTGAGCAAAGCTTCTCTGAAGGCGAGTTTTTGTTCTAAGATTTTGCGATCGCTAATGTCTCTACCTTCTGTAATTAATAAAGTAACCTGTCCTTGGGGATTAGAAATTGGGCGTAGGGAAAAATCAATGGTTAAACTTTGATTATCTTGACCGATCACATTTACTTCATAACGCATAAAAGCTCCGGCTGCTGCTGCTGCGATCGCCAATTTTAATTCTGATTGAGTTTCTGGAGAAATTGTCCACCATTTAGTTTCCCAAAATGGTTTACTTATCACTTCTTCTCTAGTAATTCCCGCAAAATTTAGTGCGGTTTGATTAATTTCTAAAATCCTCCCATCTGGTAGCAATAAACCGACAAATTGAATTGCTTGATTGAAAATGGCACGGAATTTTTCTTCACTTTCCCGCAAAGCTAATTCTACTTGCTTGCGTTCCGTAATATCCATTGCTGTGCCATATAATTGGATGACTTCTTGGACCTCATTAAAAATAGCTTCTCCTCTCCCTTCTATGTAACGTATCTCCCCATCAGACCGGGTAGTGCGAAATATTTGGGTGTAAGATTTTCCCGTCTGCAAACAATCATTAATTAATTGATACCAAAGCTCTCTGTCTTCTGGATAAATTAATTCACTATGTTCGGCAAAAGTTGGTTCTGGTTTAGTCGGGTCTAACCCAAAAATGTGGAATAATTCTTCTGACCAAGTAATTTTTTTTCTAGTTAAATCAAATTCCCAACTGCCAATATGGGCGACTCTTTGAGCAGATGCTAAATTAGTTTGACTTTCCTGTAATGCTTGTTCAGCAAACTTGCGATCGCTCACATCAAATAATACTCCGTACCAAACAATGTCACCATTTTTTCGTCGTTCAGGTCGCGAATTTGCTTGTACCCATTTCAGTTTTCCCGAAGGTGTAATGATCCGCCATTCATGGGAAAAAGGTGATAAGTTTTGGCGACTAATGGCGACAGCTTCGGCGTAACTTTGGCGATCGTCAGGATGAAAAGCATTGAACAAAATTTGGGGATTTTTTAACGCCTGTTCCAGCTTAATTTCTTGAATCTCTTCGACGGCTGGACTCATATATTCAAAATAGATATTATCTTGGGAATCTTGGACAAGTTCATAAACTTCTCCTGGTATATTAGCAATTAATTTTTGGAACCGTGCTTCGCTTTTTTGCCATGCTTCTTCTGCTTGTTTACGAGCCGTAATATCTCTCGCTACCCACAACACAGAATTTTCCGAAATTGGGGAAATAGTAGCAGTAAAGCAGTATTCTTTTTCTGTCAATTTTAGAGTATAATCAAGGTTAATTTGTTGTTTTTTTATTAAGGATTCTTGAATTTTACCCAAGCAGTTATTATTATGTATCTCATTTGTTAGGAGATTTTCTATAGTACAACTAATTAATTCATTACTATTAGGTAAAGTCTGAAAATTACTGGAGATAATTTCTGTATCTTTAATGCCATCTTCGTTAAGATTAATAACCATTAATAAATCAGTCATTGCCTCAAAGACTTTACGCATCTTTTCTTCGGCTGTGTGAAATCTTTGTTCTGCTAATTGACGATGATTGATTTGCGCTTGAAATTGCTGATTTAAGTTTTTTATTTCTGTTGCTTGCTGCTCAACTAAATTTTGTAAAGCAGTAACCTTTTGATTACCTTTTGTGGTATTCATCGCTTTGAGCAAGTTATCTTGAATAGTTTGTCGATTGATGATACCAATGAGATTACCTGTTTCTCCAACTACAGGCAAATAATTAAGTTGATGTTTATGCAGTAAAAAATTAACAGCAAATAAATCTTCGGCGGCGGCTTGATTGATAGTAATTAAGTCTTGAGTAATTACAGAAGCCAGAGATAATTTATTCAATTTAACACCGGAAGCGATTAATTGTATGACCTCCCGTTCTGTAAATAAGCCAACTACAGGACTTTCTCGTTCAGCGCCAGCCAATACTACCAAATAACTAGTAGAATTTTGGCTCATTAATGCGATCGCCACATCTACTTTAGTATTTGCTGTAGTAGTTAAGGGATGGTAATTGATCGGTGAGCTATTTTCCTGTTTCTGCATAGCAAGGCTCTAGGGTGAAGTTGGTCATTCGATGTTAGATTTTAGATTGTCCGGTAATATTGAGCCACGATTTGAGGCTAATTTATCAGCCCAGCGAGTTGTTTCTGGTAAACGATATTTGCTAGTACAACGCAAAACATAATCAATAACTGTAGCTAAACTAATCCGATGTCCACTGGAAACATAAACTGGTTTTACTCCTGTGCGTGTCCGTAAAACAGCACCTATTGTCTCACTACGATGTACCAGAGGTTGCCAAGCGGCGCGTTGCTCTGGTAAGTCAGCGTGTTTGCCAACTAACAAAGATTTTGCCACTCCAATTGTGGGAATATCCGTCAGTACCCCTAAGTGACAAGCAATACCAAATCGACGGGGATGTGCGATTCCCTGACCATCGCATAAGATCAAATCGGGTGTAATACTGAGTTTTTCCAGTGCTTCTAGTACAGCTGGAACCTCTCTAAAAGAGAGAAATCCAGGAACGTAGGGAAAAGTGGTGGGACGATAGGCGATCGCATACTCTTGCAACTGCAAATCAGGAAAACTTAAAACTGCTACAGCTGCTCGTGTCATGCTTCCAGATTCCGTAAATCCTACATCAACCCCGGCGACATACTGTACAGTAGTTAATTGATCCGAAGTAATCACCTCTGAGGCTAACTGCTGCTGGATAATAGTTGCTTCTTCCGCAGTCAACGGCCAATCATGACGTTGATTTATCTTCATCTTTAGATACCCTTTATTTATAAGTGTAACCAGGCAAACATGATCGAAACCAAAGAGCCATACATCCCAAATCCTAAATCCCAAATCTAAAATCGGAGCAACGATTAATCATACTTAGAATAAAGCTTAATATATTCCTCAAAGTTAACAATTAAATTAATTAAACTCTAGACTATGTTGGGAAAACTGTTAGGGGCAAGATACCAAATAATCCAAGTTCTCGGTGCAGGAGGATTCGGCGAAACCTATATCGCAGAAGATCGGCAACGTCCAGGTCATCCGAGATGTGTAGTCAAACGTTTTCGTCCTACTAATCAGAATACTAGTTTTTTAACTGTAGCTCGGCGGCTTTTTTATACAGAAGCAGAAACCCTGGAAAAGTTGGGGCGACATGACCAAATTCCCCGACTATTGGCTTACTTTGAAGAAGAAAAAGAATTCTACTTAGTCCAAGAATTTATTGAAGGGCATTCCCTGAGTGATGAATTAGGAACAGGCAAAAAACAATCAGAAGCTTATGTATTTAGTTTATTAGAAGATGTTTTAGGAATTCTCAGTTATGTTCATACCCAAAGCGTAATTCATCGCGATATTAAGCCGAGTAATTTAATTCGCCGGAATTCTGACGGGAAGTTAGTTTTAATTGATTTTGGTGCGGTTAAATCCATCGAAACTCAAATGGCGGGTGAACCAAAAGATCAGATGGAATTAACGGTGGGAATTGGTACTCAAGGTTATATGCCTTGTGAACAATTAGCGGGAAAACCCAGGTTTAATAGTGATATTTATGCCTTGGGAATGATTGGGATTAAAGCTTTAACAGGACTTCAGCCATTGCAACTGCCAAATAGTCCACAAACTCATGAAATTATGTGGCAACATCATGTTCATGTCAGTCCAAATTTGGCAGATATTTTGGATAAAATGGTGCGTTATCACTGGAGCGATCGCTATCAGTCAGTGTCGCAAGTATTAGAAGCTTTGGCACAAATTTCTACCCCGATTCTTCAGACGGAATTACCTTCCGAAATTACAAATAATCGCGGAAAATTACAGCGATTATTGGTTGTTGCTACTGGGGTAGCAGCAGTTATTGTTCTAGCTGCCTGGTGTAGTAAAAATTTAATTCCCTTATCGGCAAACTTCAATTTTAACTTTTTATTTAAAACAAGTAATCAATCAAATTTTGTTGCTGCCGATCGGATTAGTTATGGTACTAAAACTTTAATTCCTTGGCAGATAAACCCTTATAAACAAGAAGGAATAGATTTAATTAGATCTGGTGCTTATGAGCAAGCAATTTCGGCTTTTAAAAATGCCAGAAAAGTTAATCGTAGCGATCCAGAAACTTTGATTTATTTGAATAATGCCCTGATTGGTAATGCCAGAGCTTACAGTATCGCTGTAGTTGTACCATTAGTTACTAGTTCTCAGAGTGCTTTGGAAATGCTCCGAGGTGTCGCTCAAGCACAGTCAGAAATTAATGCTGCTGGTGGAATTAAGGGAATTCCGCTTAAAGTGGGTATTGCTCATGATGATAAT
>JBAVZX010000182.1:0-3012 GCA_049589015.1 Phormidium sp.
CCTCTGGATTATGGTCTATCGCCCCCAATAGCGTCATATCACTTGCGCCAGCTACCGCTTTAATCACTTCACGACCCATTTTGCCAGCCGCACCATTAACCACAACGGGTATGGGATATTGATTCGTCATGTCCTCAAAAATATCCTTGCATCTAATAAGCGAATTCTAGACTAAAACAAATGTCGCGTTGAGTTCAAACATCCCAACGCGATTAGAAAAAATTTAGCTGTTTTGTTTTTTGGAGACAAGAGGGTACAACAGAGGCGTTCCAGTACAACCTGAAATCGTTCATAAATTTCCTGTCAATTATCTTCAGATGATTGATTTCCTTCTTCATCTTGGTCATCACCTTGGAAGGGATGTTGACCAATCCCAAGTTCCTTTTTAGAACGTTTCAGTTGTTTCCACAATGCCTTGATTTGTTTATAAGCTTCTTCAGGTGGTAGTTTACCACTAGTTTCTAAAGCACAGATAAAGTTAATTTTTTGGGTAAACTCTTGCAAATTGGCGTTAAAGACCAAATTCTCTGGGTTGATTGAACCGTAGTAGCGGCTACGGGGATAAAGAAAGTTGGCTCGTTCGTTCATAGACTTCTCCAAAATCTGTTTCAAATATATCTCTAATCCTGTTTTAATCTTTTTTTTCGGTATTGTAATCTTTTCTAGGATATATTGATATTATTGTTAATAATAATACATTACACATTTACACTGAAGAGATTACAAAATTTTGGCAAATCTTTCCATGATAACTGCTCAGATTCTTAATTAACTGCTATTTTAAATACAACTAAACCAAATTATCATTGACGGCTGGCAAAATTCAGGGTAAAGGGGTAAGGTTTTAACTTTTGTCGGGGCTGGTTTAACAGATAAATCTGTACTCACAGCAGAAGATTTAACAACAAAACCCACCCCTACAGATTTTTGCCTTTCTCCCCTGCACCCCTAGCTGCTTCATCCAGCAAATTAAATGACGAACAGTTTATCCCCCGGCGGCAAAAGAGGCCATAATCAGAATTGAAAGTAAAAGTCCGGGAGTCAGGAGTAACAACAACATTCCCAAATCATGTAGATTCATCGAAAATCCCCCTAGATTGTGGTATGTTTTTTAGGTTAAATCAAAAATTAAAAATATGGAGCAAATATTAATCTGGAGCATCTTGGGATATGCTTTGATTGTCGGAATTGGCGGTGTCTTTGGTTACATGAAAGCCAAAAGTACCAAGTCTCTTTTCTCAGGTTTGATAAGTGGTTTCATTCTATTAATTGCTTGGTTTGTAGCTATAAAAACCCTAACAGTAGGATTAGGAATAGCAGCTTTGATGGCAGCAGTTTTGCTAGTAGTTTTTATTACTAGGTTTGTTAGCACTCGGAAATTTATGCCTGCGGGAATGATGATGTTGCTCAACTTAGTGGCGATGGTAGTTTTTTTGACTGGTTGGTTGAATTTAGCTTAACTACTTAGAAATTAGGCAAAATTTAAACCGCCAGAATAGTTGCTTTTGATTTTTCAGTTTGTACTTGATTAGCTTTATACTGACGTGCCATAATGACTGTCTTCGGTAAAACTCCAATTAGTTGACATAAGATATCATCTTGTATTGAGTTAACAGCTTCAGTACTAAAATACTTTTCTAGCATTACTAAAGTCATGTATGCCCTTTGTAAGGGAACATAACTTTCCATTGCTTTTTGAGTGAAATGGAACCATCGCTGTCTCATTATAAAAGCTTTTTGTCGCTCTGGGAAAGACTCTGGATGAATTATGCTGACATCACCTATGGGAATTACCCGATTACAATCTATGTCACAACTACCACCAACAGCGGCTCCATATCCAGCCAATTCTGCATGATGGGGCTTACAAAGTATGACTCCTCCTCGACAGCGGCTATCAATTTTCAGTATTTGTCCACTATTTAATTGGGTCAAAACTTGCTTGTAGTTGACTGTAACTTGTGGAAGAAGAGATTGCTGTAACATCTTGACCCCTGGAACTCGGTATTCTTACTATGAATCTTTTATTTTAGGAAGTCAGTGATGTCTGAAAGCTCTAAAAGTGACCGAAAAAAGTCCTACAAGTGAGTGTAAGCTTGTAGAAAAGTGATTTTATGTTGCTGGCGAGTGTGATAGGGTTCTTATTTGGAGGTGATATGGATCATAAGTGCCGTTTTAGGACTTTTTAATCGATGATTCTCAGTAATCCATGTCGGATGCCATAGAGTAATCTGTTGATTAAAATTTGCTCTGGTTCGCTCAACGTATCATCTAATAAGGCGGATCTAATCTGATAGCGATCGCTAACGGTAATCTTACCAGCTACCATGATTTGCCCGCAGAGATTTTCTATAGGGATAGAGTGCCAGCAGTATTTAGATTTCATTGTTTTGCACCAAATAATCTTTTCTTAAGAAAAGTTAAGGAATGATAAACATTTTGCTATTCTTCTAGTTTGATAATAAGTTCGGCGGAAAACTGTGATAATTCCTTGACTATTTTGTGATTCAAATCATTGACGATAAAGTATTATTAGTTCTCATCTCCAGAGAGAAGAGAGAGCAGGGAGCAGGGAACAGATGAGACAATAGAAAGAATTTATACTATTCCCTGTTCCCTGTTGCCTTTTCCCTTTGTTCCCTTGGAGCCTTATCTATGGTGTTAAGATAATTAATTGCTGTTGCAGGAGCGATCGCACTTTCTCCAAACTCAAATCAATACCTGTTAAAATTTCAGACAAAGTTTGCTGTTTGTCAGTATTATGATCGCAAGCTTGCAAAAATTGAAACTCAGATTCCGTGAGATTAACTATTTGATAATCATAGTTAAATAGACATTTACTAGGCCATCCATCCATACAAGGATTACGTTCGGGAATTGCTGCTAATAAAGTGCCATCAGAAGACCAATCTGACTTTGCAAAAGGTGGACGTGCTAAGAAAAATTCGTAATGAGTGAAACTTTCGGGATCTAGCAATTCAATTAAGCGGTAACGTTGGCGATCGCTTAAAG
>JBAVZX010000183.1:0-2861 GCA_049589015.1 Phormidium sp.
GAATTAGGCAAAGGCGCAGAGTTTTTAATTGAGCTTCCCCTCAGCTAATCTGAATAATTTGCTCGGTACAACACCCAAAGAGAATATTTGCTTTGTCAAAAGCTAAAAAAACCTGAGCAAAAGGGAACGGGGAATTTTTTGGGAATTTTTTGTGATAAACTCTGTATAATCTTTGTATTGAGCGTAAAATAAATGATCGCATCTACCATTAGCTAGTTTTTAAGTGAAAAAATACAATTTATATTATTTCTAACGCCGAGTTGGTTAAGTTAACAAGAATTATGAACGTTGATATTTTCACCAGGCAAGTTGAAACAGTCAATAGCAGATTAAATCAGCTTTTCCGAGATGCTGGCGCTAGCTCATCACAATCACAAATGTTAGGCCAAGCTTTAAAAGAACTGGGTGTAATTTCCGAGGAATTACAAGTAGCTGTAGATGAACTGATGATTCAAAATGAAGAACTTGCTACCACAAGGATGAAGATAGAAGCGGAACGCCAACGCTATGAAAATTTGTTTGATTTCACACCCGATGCTCAGCTAGTCACTGATGTTGGCGGAACGATTCGGGAAGCTAATCGTGCTGCTTGTAGCTTTTTTAATCTCCCACATAAGTTTTTAGTTGGTAAACCTTTAATAGTTTTTATTGTCGAGTCAGACCGTTGGGCATTTCGTAGCGAACTTAATAAATTACAACATCAAGAGCGAATACAAGAAATAGAAGTACGCATTCAACCGCGTCACAGGGAAGAAGTTGACGCAGCTTTGCAGTTAGCCCCTTTATTTGATGGCAAAGGTAACTTAATAGAATTGCAGTGGTTGTTGCGGGATATTTCCCAAAAAAAGCGATCGCTTAATAATGTACCAGCCAATAATGGCGATTTCAATCTGGAACGCCGTTCCTTAACTTATAACAGAGGAGAAATTATTCCTCTATCTAAAGATATAATTTGGTTAGTCTCAGAAGGATTAGTCAAACTAACAACAATTACCGAAAATGGGGAAGAAGTGCTGATCGGATTTGCGGGAAAAGAAATGGTTTTTGGTTCCAGTCTCACTTCATTACAAGCTTACCAAGCAACTGCTTTATCCAAAACAGTGGAATTAGTTTCTATATGTTTATCAGATGTTACTAATTATCCCAACTTATGCCAAGGTTTATTTCCTAAAATTAGTCAAAGACTGAAACAAACAGAAACAATGTTAGCAATCTCTGGTCAGAAATTAGTCAAAGACCGATTGCGTAATCTTTTACGACTTTTACAACAACAATTTGGTGAACCCGTAGCTGAAGGAACACGCTTAAATGTGCGTTTAATCCATGAAGATTTGGCTAGTGCTTGCTGTACCACCAGAGTTACAGTCACCCGCTTACTTAGTATGTTGCAGCAACAAGGAGAGATCACTTTTGACTCTAAATCGCATATCATAATTAAGAATCCCAACTTTTAGGGAACAGCGAACAGGGAACAGGTAGAAGGCAAAAGGCAGAAATAAAAATTACCCTTGTCTCCTTGTCTCCTTGTCTCCTTGTCTCCTTGTCCTGGTAAAGTTAAATTATCGATTACCCTTCACTTATGAAAGTTACTGAATTAATCAATTTGTGGGAAAATTGGGCTAACCCAGCATGGCAAGAAAACTGGGATAACTGCGGTTGGCAAATTGAACCAGGAATTTTGGATGCGCCAGCAAGGGTTTTGATATGTTTAACTCCAACTTTGGCAGTTATGCAAGAAGCAATCTCGCTTCGCAACCAAGGTATTGCGATTAATTTAATTTTTGCTCATCATCCATTAATTTTCAGCCCTTTAAAATCGATTCGCACCGGAAACCCAATTTCAGAAATGGTAAGATTAGCTTTTATTCATCAAATTGGTGTTTATACTGCTCATACTAATTTTGATCAAGTTAATGATGGCACAGCTGATGTTTTGGCGCAAATTTTAGAGCTAAAAGAAGTAACTCCAATCACCCCAACCCAAGATGGATTAGGTTACGGAAGAGTGGGAAATTTATCTCCAAATTTAACTTTGCAAGAGTTACTTTCGCAAATTAAAACTCACCTTTCTCCGCCTGATTTAATCTTTTCACCTTCAGTAGATTTAGAGCAAAATATCAGCAGAGTCGCGGTTTTAGGCGGTTCGGGCGCGAGTTATATTTCTGCGGTTGTGAAAACGGGGGCGCAAGTTTATTTAACTTCGGATTGCAAGTTTCATCAATTTCAAGAAGCACGCGATCGCAATTTAATCTTAATCGATGCCGGACATTATGCCACAGAAAGACCAGCGTGCGATCGCCTAGTGCAAAAATTCCAAAACTTCGGCGTAGAATGGGTAAAACTTAGCGAAAAAGACGAAGATTTTCGCTGGTTTTACCAATCGTGAAAATTAAATTTATTCAGTTGTGATTAAATTAACAATGACTGGATAATTTCTGCAAAATTTCGACCATAAACTTGTTGGTTATATGAGTTCCATTCTTGCTCAGAACTGTAGGAAACTCGTCTCAAAGTAGCCTGTTGGATATCAACCATAAAGGGACGACGAAGAGACTGATATTTTTCAAAAGCTTGTGCAATAGCTACTGTATCATCCCAAAGATTCTTTTGCGCTAAATTAGCGATCGATGTTGCCACTATCAGTGCATCTTCCAATCCTTGATTCGCTCCTTGAGCCATAAAAGGCGGCATTCCATGTGCTGCATCTCCAACCAATACAACCCTACCTGTATACCAATCCGGTTGAATTTCTGTCGGAAGATTTGCCACGTTTAAGCAAGCTGTGCTGGGAAATAGGAGAGAATCTGAAAACGTAGCCCGATGTATATAATATGGGCGTTGCAGCATATTCTCAGGTGGAG
>JBAVZX010000184.1:0-2810 GCA_049589015.1 Phormidium sp.
TCCAGCGATCGCAGCTAACCTTTTTGAGTTTTTGTTAACTAATGGTGCAATTGGCGCGTTTACTTTTAATCCTGAAGGAAGAGTCAGGTTAGGTTTAGGTGCTGACCCTGATTATATGACAAAATTAGCTTCTCGTTGTCGAGTGGAAAGGTTAACTAATCAACCTGTAGAGTCTTTAGCAGCTACTTGGGGAATGACATTAGTAGAAGCTGTCAGCGATCCGATGTTAATGTTTAATTTGCCGTCAGAAATCAAGTCGATTCAAACAACTTCGCGATCGCAATTGTTACGCCAAACAGCAGAAGTAATTATTGATGCAGTTAATTCGGGAAAAGTTAAACCGCAAGAAGTAGCGGTAATTGCACCTGGTTTGGATGCGATCGCACGTTATACTTTAATCGAGATTCTTTCTAGTAAAGGTGTTGATGTTGAATCTTTAAACGATCAACGTGCTTTAGCTAGTTCTCCGATTATCCGCGGTTTACTAACTTTATTAGCTTTAGTTTATCCGGGTTTAGGAAGGTTGGTAGATAAAAATGCGATCGCGGAAATGCTAATCATTTTAAGTGCTAGACAAGTATATAGCGGAGAACCGAATTCTCAATCGAAAATTGAACATTGGATCGATCCAGTTCGTGCAGGTTTATTAGCAGATTATTGCTATGCTCCAGATATTGAATTACCGAAACTATTACCTGTAAAAACCTTTGCGCGTTGGGATAGATTGGGGTATCGTGCAACTCAAGCTTATGAAGAGATTGTCCAGTGGTTGTCAGAACAGCGATCGCAACAAGAACAGCATCTTATTCCTAATCCAGTTTACGTTTTAGATAGAGCAATTCAACGCTTTCTTTGGCATGGTAGCTATCTTCCTTATGACCAATTATCGGCTTTACGAGAATTAATTGAAACTGCTCAACAATACTGGGAAGTTGATGCCAGAATGCGAAAAATTGAAAGTAGTAATGCCTTACCTAATACTACCATTGGTCGCTTTATTCAATTACTTAGAAGTGGGACAATTACTGCTAATCCTTATCCAGTTAAACTATTTGGAATTACCAAACAAGCAGTTACTTTAGCTAATATTTTCCAATACCGTTCTAGTCGCAGATTTCATAAGTGGCAATTTTGGTTAGATGCGGGTTCGCCACTCTGGTTAAGTGGAGGTGCGGCTAACTTATATGGCGCACAATTATTCCTGCAAAATCGCTTTGCTCAACCTTGGACAACGGAAGATGAAAATAGAGAAAGTGAGTCAAGATTACAACGCATTTTAAAAGATTTGCTCAGTCGTACAGGGGAGAGACTTTACTTGTGTCATAGTGATTTAGCTGTGAATGGACAAGAACAAAATGGCCCTCTATTAACATTAATAAATGCGGCGGTTCCTCTGCTTAACGCGAATTTAGCCAATCTTTAATTTCTTGTGCTAACCAGAGACATTCGATCGCACTCATTCCTAAACCAAAAGAATACCTTTTATCTGTAGTTTGAATAGTCACCATTTCTTCTTCTTTGCCATTTGCTTGAAAAGAAGAATTATGACTAATTTGTACGCTTTGAAAAACATCTTGAATATCAGAAATATAACCTTTTCTCTGATGATCGCAGTAATTAAATAGCCATTTTTCTATTAAGAAGCTTTGCGCTTTGAAAGTGATTGTTTGATAGCCAAATTTATTGATTAAGAAGCGATAACCTAATAAAACCCAAAGCGACAATAATAGGCTGTGTAAGCCAAAAGTAAATATGGAAGCATTAAGTATTGCTTGGAGAATTAGCAGCATACTAAAAAAACTAAATTGAGACAACACTAAGATGATTACTACACAGGCTATTGCTTCTCCCAAAGATAGTTTACGGCTAGGTAGTTTAATAAATAAACCATGTTGAGAGCGATTAATTTTAATTCTATTTTTTTGAGGCTGAGTAACTTTTTTAACTGGGAGACTATATGCACGATGATTTTTTAGTGATTTCAAAGCTTCTTCAGCTTTAGTAAAGCGTTTTTCTACAGATGGTTCTGTGAGTTTTTCAATCCATTGAATAAATTTGAGGTTTGCATTTGTGCGATCGCTAAAATGAATTCGTAAATCTTTTTGCGGTAAATCTGCCGGAGAAGTTCCTGTTAATAAATGAATTAAAGTTGCTCCCAGTGCATATAAATCTGAAGCAGGAACAGTCCTCCCGCCAAATTGTTCCAGCGGTGCATAACCATAAGTACCCACAACAGTAAAAGTTGCTCCTTCCGCAGCAGCTTTGTCTTGAACTGCACCAAAATCTACTAAATATATTTGTTGATTTTGTCCTAAAATTATATTGCTAGGTTTAATATCTCGGTGAAAAACCGGGGGATTTAATCCATGTAAATAACTTAAAATATTTAATAGTGATTCGCCAATTTGACGCACTTCTTTTTCCGTCAACCTTTTCCCTATTTTCAGCAAATCTTTCAAAGATGCACCAGGAATGTATTCTTGCACTAACCCAAACCAAAGTACTCGCTCATCAATGGAAAAATAATCTCTATATTGGGGGATTTGGGGATGTTTTAAATGTTGCAATATTTGCGCTTCTCTTTCAAATAATTTTAAGTCATCCCATTGAATATCACCGCCAAAAGCTAGCAGTTTGACAATCACTTTTTCGGAAGGATTGATTTGTAAATCTTCGGCTAACCAAGTTTGTCTTCCCGCATTTTGACCTAATTTTTCTTTTAACTGGTAACGTCCTTGCAAAACTTGTTCTACTTGCAGCATATTTACCATTCCCTTTGCCTGTTAATCAATTCTATCTTGTGTTTGTCC
>JBAVZX010000185.1:0-11636 GCA_049589015.1 Phormidium sp.
CGTTTAGCCGTACAATTCGGAGCCAGGTATTTAGAACGCCAACAAGGAGGACGAGGCGTTCTCTTAGGCGGAGTTCCCGGCGTTAGACCTGGAAAAGTGATGATTTTAGGCGGTGGCGTAGTCGGTACCGAAGCCACACGCATCGCTGTGGGAATGGGAGCCAGAGTGCAAATTTTTGACGTAAATGTAGAACGTTTAGCTTATTTAGAAACTTTATTTGGCTCTAGAGTCGAGTACATTTACAGTAGCCCTAGTACGATCGAAAAAAATTTCCTCGATGCAGACTTACTCATTGGTGCAGTTTTAGTTACCGGAAAACGTGCCCCCATTCTAGTTTCCCGTGACTTCGTGAAACAAATGCGTCATGGCTCAGTAATAGTCGATGTCGCAGTAGATCAAGGCGGTTGTGTCGAAACCTTACGTTCCACTTCCCACACTCAACCAACCTACCTGGAAGAAGGCGTAGTCCATTACGGCGTACCTAATATGCCCGGAGCCGTTCCTTGGACTGCTACCCAAGCCCTCAACAATAGTACTCTACCCTACGTCCTCAAACTAGCTAATCAAGGTTTAAAAGCTTTGGAAACCGATCCTTTTCTGGCTAAAGGCTTAAATGTCCAAAATCATCGGTTGGTACACCCAGCAGTCAAAGAAGTGTTTCCCGATCTGACTGAAGCCTCAGAAAAAAAACGTCATGCCAAAAGTCGTAAAAGTAAAGATTAACTAGCAGTATTTGATTGCTGAGGGACAAAATAATCTCTTCAATTGCCAACTTAAGTAGATTACTTTGTCCCTCTTTTAAATTCATCAGTAAATATGCAGAAAAGATCTTGAGAATAGTTACGTCTTGATCAATGTTTTTTGATTTATCGCTATATTATATCTCATTAAATTAATTGGGTTAGCCTAAGTAATCTGTAACAATAAAATATGTAACTCAATAAAAATTAATTTTTTATCCTTTACACTGGTCAAAAAGTATAGTTTCTTAGGCTAAGAAAAACTAAAATTTAAAGTAAAAAGGTGAGCGGGGAGAATTCAGAGTGGCAACAATACTATTGATCGATGATGCAGCACTCAGCCGTCAATTACTTAAGAGAATTTTACAACCTGAAGGTCACACAATTTGGGAGGCTAAAAATGGATTGGAAGGATTGGAAATACTTGTTAAACAGCAACAGCAACCTGATTGCATTTTAGTAGATATTTTAATGCCAGAAATGGGAGGAGTGGAATTTCTTAAAGCGATGCGTCAGGAAGAGATTAAGATTCCGACAATTGTCATTACTGCTGATATTCAAGAGACTACGCGAGTACAATGCTTGAGACTAGGAGCAATGACAGTTATCCACAAGTTAGTTAAACCAGACGAACTACGCCATTGGATTAAAACAGCATTAGAAAATTCACCCCAAGCAGAAACTTATGAATCTAACACTTAGTCATATAGACGCTTTACAAGAATTAGTTAATATTGGTGTGGGCCGAGCAGCTGGTGTATTAAATGATATGCTGGATTCCCCGATTCGGCTACATATTCCAGAGGTGAGACTCCTATCTCCTGAAGAGTTAAAACTAGAATTAAAAAGTCAATTTGATGATAGTTTATTGGCGACAGTGCAGTTAAGTTTTTCTGGCACATTTAGCGGTACTGCTGAGTTAGTTTTTCCTACAGAAAGTGCGGCTAATTTAGTATCCGTTCTCACAGGGGAAGCACCGGGAACGCCTGATTTAGATGTGGTGAAAATTGGAGCTTTGCTGGAAGTGGGAAATATTGTTCTTAATGGAATTATGGGTTCTTTAAGTAATGCGTTAATTGAGCATTTGGATTATTCTCTACCTGCCTATAATGAAAGTAAGGTAAGTAACTTTCCGATTTTTGCGGATATTAATGAAAATACCAGAATTCTTTTAGCTCGTACCTGTTTTATAATTGAACAATTACAGATTGCTGGAGATATTGTTTTAATGTTTGCAGTTGGCTCTTTAGATGCTCTACTTAAAGCGATCGATCTAGCTTTTGGTGAAGCATTATGAACGATCTCGAATTAGCTCAAAGAGAATTTGGCATTCTCGATCGCGTTCCCGAAGGAGTTTGTATTCTCCGAGAAGATTTCAGCGTAATGTTTTGGAACCGCTGTTTAGAAAATTGGACGGGAATTTTCCGCCGTGATATTTTGGGAAAAAATATCGGGATTTATTTTCCCCATTTACATCAACCAAAATACATTTTTCGGCTGCAACAAATTTTTTCTGGTGGCCCGCCGACGATCTTTTCTTCGCAGTTACATAAATCAATTATTCCTTGTCAGTTACTAGATGGTAGGTGGCGAATTCAGCATACTACGGTAACACCTGTACCAGCGATAAATTCTCAGGTAGAAGAGAGTGAAAAGATTAGCGACGGTTTGCCAAAGAAAGAGCCATTTTATGCGTTATTAGTCATTGAAGATGTCACCGATTTAACCCAACGCATTCAAGACTATCGCACCATGCGCGATCATGGTCTAGAAGAAATTAAAGAGCGCAAAAAGGTAGAAGAAGAACTGCGAAAAAGTCAGCATTTTATTCAAAAAGTAGCTGATACTGCCCCTTATGTTTTATATATATACGATTTAATTGATAGAGAAAGTAAATATGTTAATGAGCAAGTCAGTATATTGCTGGGATATAGTGTTGCAGAAATTCAAGCAATGGATGTAAATACATTGGCTAAGTTGATTCACCCAGAAGATTTATTGCAGCTTCCAGCACACTTTGCTAAATTAAACCATCTCCAAGAAGGGGATACCATTGAAATAGATTATCGGGTACATCATAGTTCGGGAGAATGGCGCTGGTTTCACTGTCGAGAAGTAATTTTTACTAGAACAGAAGACGATTTGCCACAACAAATTTTAGGGACAGCCCAGGATATTAGCCAACGCAAAAAAGCCGAATCAGCTTTACAGTTACAAATAGAAAAAGAAAGGTTAATGGGGGGAATTACCCAACAAATTCGCCGTTCTTTAAACTTAAATGAAGTCCTCCATACTGCGGTGACAGAAGTACGGAACTTTTTGCAAGCGGATCGAGCGATCGTTTGTCGCTTTCAACATGATGGTGATTGGGGAAATCAAAATATTAACTCTGGGATGATTACCGTAGAATCGAGATCTGATGATTGCCAAAGTATCTTAGGATTAAGAATCCAGAATTCTTATTTAATTCGGGATTATTGCTGTTCCTATGAACAAGATGGAATCAGAAAAATAGACAATATCTGTAATGATATTTGCCATTGCTGTCATCAACTATTACTGCAAAATTGGCAGGTGAAATCTAGCTTAGAAGTGCCGATTCGCCAAGGGAAAAAATTATGGGGTGTTCTCATGGTGCATAATTGCCAATCAACTAGAAAATGGCAATCATTAGAAATAAATTTAATGAAAGAATTAGCTAACCAATTAACGATCGCCATTCAACAAGCAGAACTTTATCAAAAACTCCAAGCCGCGAATCAAGAATTAGCCAGATTAGCATCATCAGATAGCTTAACTCAATTGGCAAATCGACGGCGGTTCGATGAATATTTAGCTAAGGAATGGCGCAGACTAGAAAGAGAAAAAGCACCCTTATCTTTGATTATGTGTGATGTAGATTTTTTCAAAAATTATAATGATACTTATGGCCATCAAGCCGGAGATTTTTGTTTACAAGAAGTAGCGATTGCGATTCGTCAAGCAGTAAGAAGACCAGCGGATTTAGTCGCCCGTTATGGAGGTGAAGAATTTGCGATCGTCCTACCGCGTACTCCCATTGATGGCGCGTTTCATGTCGCAGAAACTGTTAGAAAAAACGTCATTGGATTGAAGATCTCTCACGCAGGTTCCACTGTTAGTCAATACGTTACTATTAGTATCGGAATTACTAGCATAGTTCCCAATCATCGAAGTTGGCCAGCAAAGCTAATTGAAGCAGCAGACAAAGCCCTTTATCAAGCAAAGCAAGTGGGCAGAAATTGTGCGATCGGTCTGCGTGTAGAATCAACTACGGTTTAAGAAAGCAGAAGGCAGTTTTGAGTTGTCGGGGCGGGTTTTTCCCCCTTCGTTAACAACACCAGCGGAATGTGGGTTCAAAAACTTTTGCTAATTGTCTTGGAGAATAATCAAATCATCTAAACGAAATTTGGCAATTTGGGCTATTTCAGTTAATGCCTGTGCCATTTCTGTTTCAGGGGAATTTTTACTCCTCTCTGCAAAAGCAGCTAAAATACTATTTTTAGTATGATTTTTCACAGCAATAATAAAGGGAAAACCAAATTTATCTTTATAAGTTTGATTCAGAGAATGAAATCTTTGATATTCTTCCGGTGTTAATTTATCCAAACCTAAGCCAGCTTGTTCTTTTACGGAAGCTTCCGCCATTTTTGCTTTAGTTCCTAAGTCTGGATGGGCGGAAATTAAGTTTAATTGTTGTTCTTTACTGGCTGTTTGGACGACTTCTACCATGCTTTGATGTAGGGCAGATAAGTTAGCAAAAGGGCGTTTTTGCCAAGCGTTTTTCGCTATCCAAGATGAATTTTCAAAGATTGTTGCTAAAGCTTCGGTAAAAGCTTCTTGGTTCATTTCATTGAGTTGAAAAATGGTATATTGCATAGTTAATTTCTGATTTATTGGCTAAATACGATAAGTCTTCATGACTAACCCAAGCCGGGACAAGTTTATTCCCTGTTCCCGTTCGGCTGATCTCACGTCGAAGCCTGTTAAGAAGTTCCCTTCCCTCACCAAAATGTTCCACTTTAGACCAATAGGCACACATTGCCCATAATTTTCTGTTCCCGTACTGCGGACTGCGATCGGGTATAGCTTCAGAAAATAGCCTAGTTTTTACAGCTGACCGCATATTTGCGGTTATTACCATAAATTTGTATTGGTATTTATTTAATTAATGTAAATTTAAATAAATTAAATCTAATTTGCTGAATACATAAGAAAAATAAAGTAAAATTATATACAAATAGATATAATAAAAGTTTTTTAATGCTGCAAAATAGGGGAAAGTACTTAAATTGAGCTAAGAGTAAGATCACAGCTTATCGGAGTAATTAAATTAAGAGCATGGCTCAACAAGAAAGCAAAACAACATCTCAGTTAAAAGAAGAAATAGAGGCTGCTTCACTCAGCGCAGAGGAGAGCTTACTGAATCGAATTGCTACTAAAATCCGCCGTTCCTTAGAGTTACCAGAAATTTTGACAACGACGGCGCAGGAGATTCGAGCCTTTTTAAGTACAGATAGAGTAAAAATTTATTCATTTCATGCTGATGGTAGTGGCGAAGTAATTGCAGAGTCTATCCGTAATCATCGTTTACCTTCCCTATTGGGGTTGCATTTTCCAGCGGATGACATTCCTTTGCACGCACGTCAGATGTTTTTGAAAGCCCGTCAAAGGGTAATTGTAGATGTAGCTGCTGGACGGAAAATTCTCAGTCAGTTAGATTGTCCACAAACAGGAGAAAGTCTAATCTCAGAAGATATTCGTTACTGTCCAGTAGATGAGTGTCATATAGAATATCTTATTACTATGGG
Organism: Phormidium sp.; assembly: GCA_049589015.1. Lineage (GTDB taxonomy): Bacteria > Cyanobacteriota > Cyanobacteriia > Cyanobacteriales > Aerosakkonemataceae > Floridanema. The sequence goes on from JBAVZX010000185.1 coordinate 5,570, forward strand.
GGTACGTTCTTCGTTAACTGTACCAATTTTGCACCAAAATCAACTCTGGGGGTTGTTAGTTTCCCATCATGCAAAACCGCGCCGCTATTCGGAAAGAGAGTTAAAAATTGTCCAATTATTAGTTGATCAATTATCGATCGCGATCGCCCAATCTAATCTACTTTTTCGCGCCAGAAATCAAGCAGAACACGAAGCAACAATTAATCAAATTAGCCAAGTTTTACACTCACCACTTAACAGTTTAAAAATTCGCCAAACCGTTCTCGAACAAGCAGTCAAAGTCCTCAATGCTTCTGGGGGCAGATTATATATTACACCAGATGGCTTAGGGGAATCTGCACAAGTTTTTATCTGTGGTGAACAAGTAAATATACCGGAATTGGAAGAAACTTTGTTTTGGCAAAAAATTATTGGATTAGACAAAAATAACCAAGGAGAATATCTGAACTGTGCTATTTTACCCCCAAGTTGGGGAGTCATGAACCCGCCCCTAAAAGCTAATTTTTTCCCAAAATATCCCAGCAAATCTCCAGAAAAAATAAATCCAGACTATCCTGATACTAAACATCCTGTTTCGCAAATTTATATTATTACTGATCTCTACCAAGAACCTCAACTTCAGGAATTAATTCCCGCCTTTCAATCCACTGGCATTCGCTCTTTATTAATTGTCCCGCTGCGATATCACCAACAATGTGTTGGCTGTCTCACCATCTTTAGAAATGAAATTGAGACAGAAACATTGTGGGCGGGAAGATTCAGAAAAGACAAAAGAAATTCTCGTCCTCGGAAATCTTTCGCCGCTTGGCGAGACATTAAAAAAGGACAAACTAAAGAGTGGAATCAAGACGAAATTAAGTTAGCACAAGCCTTGGGATTACACCTTTATATGGCTGTACTGCAAAAGCGTGTGGAAGATACAATTAAACATCAAGCTTCCCATGATTTACTCACAGGTTTACCTAATAGATTGCTATTTAACGATCGCCTTTCCCTAGAATTAGCTCACCTGCATCAAGAAGGCAAAATGCTGGCGGTAGTGTTTCTCGATTTAGATTATTTTAAAAACATTAATGATACTCTCGGTCATGCAACAGGCGATCAATTATTACAAAAAGTTGCCCAAAGATTGCAAGATTGTTTACGAGAAGGAGATCTAGTAGCGCGTTGGGGAGGAGATGAATTTACTATCTTGTTACCTGTAGTTGAGAGTGTAGAAAATGCGGTTCATATTGTAGAGCGAATTCTCCACGTAATTAGCGCTCCTTTTGATTTTAACGGTCAAGAATTCTACGTCAAAGCTAGTATTGGAATTGCCTTTGCTCCCTACGATGGGGAAGATGCAGAAACACTGCTGAAAAATGCCGATGCTGCTATGTATAAAGCCAAGCAAAAAGGGCGGAATAACTATCAAGTATATACTCCGGCGATCGGAGATAAAGCCCTAGAACGCATGGTGTTGGAAAATAATTTATACAAAGCCTTACAAAGAGAAGAATTTTTATTATACTACCAACCCCAATTAGATCTAATTACAGGTGAAATTGTGGGGATGGAAGCATTAATTCGTTGGCAATCTGTGGAAAAAGGATTAATTCGCCCAGATCAGTTTATTCCGGTTGCGGAAGAAACTGGACTAATCTTTCAAATTGGCGAATGGGTATTAAGAACTGCCTGTGAACAAAACCAACTTTGGCAACAAGCTGGTTTACCACCAATCCGCATCGCCGTCAATCTTTCCGCCAGACAATTTCAACAAAAAGATTTGGTAAAAAGTATTGCTAAAGCGCTGCATGAAACAGGTTTAGAACCACAGTATTTAGAAATCGAAATTACTGAAACCATCGCCATCCAAGATGTAGATTTTACAATTTCAGTGCTGCATTCTTTAAGAAGTATGGGAATTCATATTTCTATGGATGATTTTGGTACAGGTTACTCTTCCCTGTGGTCGCTGAAAAGATTTCCCTTAGATAAACTGAAAATCGATCGCTCATTCATCCATGATTTTATTTGCAATCCTAAAGATGCCGCACTTATTACCGCTATCATTGATTTAGGGCACGCATTAAGCTAAAAATTAATTGCCGAAGGAGTAGAAACAGCAGAACAATTAAAATTTTTGCGCTCGATAAATTGTGACGGGATGCAAGGTTATTTGTTTAGTCCACCTGTGACTGCTAAAGCTGCTACAGAAATTCTCAATAATCAAACTAAAACCTTACTAAAGCTAGATTACTTCCCACAGGATCGTTTGGCTTAATAAGCATAATCAGGACGGGCACAGTTATAAAGGTTGATGATCAAATGAACGACCAAGAACAAATTTTTCCCCAATCAGAAGTGTTTGCTATTCCCGTTGCACCTGCGGGATTTAAATCGGGTTTTATCGGCATTATTGGTCGTCCGAATGTGGGCAAATCTACCCTAATGAATCTGTTAGTAGGGCAGAAAATTGCCATCACTTCCCCAGTAGCACAAACTACCCGCAATCGTCTGCGAGGAATTTTAACCACAGAAAAAGCACAAATAATTTTTGTCGATACTCCCGGTATTCATAAACCCCATCATCGCTTAGGGGAAGTTCTGGTAAAAAATGCCCAAGCTGCAATTCAATCAGTGGATGTGTTGCTGTTTTTGGTGGATGTTTCCCAAGAGGCGGGAGGAGGCGATCGCTTTATTGTCGAACTATTAGAAAAAACCAAAACTCCCATAATTTTAGGATTGAATAAATCAGACCAACAACCCAAAAATTATCAGTTTATAGATGATAGTTACATTCAAATAGCTGAATCTTTTAATTGGCCTTTTATCAAATTTTCCGCCCTCACTGGTGCAGGAATAGAAACACTCCAAGACTTACTAATTAATAAATTAGAACCTGGCCCCTATTATTATCCGCCTGATTTAGTCACCGATCAACCAGAACGTTTTATTATGGGCGAATTAATCCGCGAACAAATTTTGTTGCTAACTCGCGAAGAAGTTCCCCACTCAGTAGCAGTGACAATTGATCAAGTAGAAGAAGCTGCAACAATTACTCGCGTTTGGGCAACAATTCACGTTGAACGGGACTCCCAAAAAGGAATTTTAATCGGTAAAAGTGGCGGAATGCTTAAAGCAATTGGTAGCACCGCTAGGGAACAAATGCAAAAGTTAATTGCTGGAAAAATCTATTTAGAATTATTTGTGAAAGTGCAACCAAAATGGCGACAATCTCGCCTCCGGTTGGCTGAATTTGGTTACAAAGTTGAAGAATAAACAGGGGGAAAGGGTAAAGGATTGATGGAAACTTTTACGCTTATTGTTGAAGCCCAAACCCAGCGACGGATACAGGCCCCCAATCAGCCCTGTACAAAAAAAAGTAGTAAGATGCAGACATGGCATATTATATATTTTGAAATAAACCACAAAGTTAATGATGCCGTACCCCTACAAGCAGATTTATCTTTGGGGACAATCTGAAATCTGAAATCTGAAATCTAAAATCTAAAATCTAAAATCCAATGACCTATGACTCTATCTCCTAAAATTCAGATATTTGGGGAATTCTTAGAAGCAATCCCAGCTAGTAATGAGTATCTCACCCTGAATTTTTCTCCCACCTCTGCGGCGCGGAAGCGTCGCTGGCAACATAATGGCATTTCAGCAGACTTTTTAGGCGATTACTTTGCTGCTTTTTTTCCAGGCGATGCTACTTCCGAGAACAAAATTAATCGGAAAAACACAGTTAAAAGTATAGTGAGTTTTATCGCTAATGAGCTTTTAGAGAATGCTGTTAAGTACAGCGATCGCACTGCCAATTTACCAATTACTATTACTCTATATTTGTATGAGAAAGAATTGATTTTTGTGGTAACTAATTATGCTCACGAAATAAGTGTGGAAAAATATCAGGATTTTATCCGCGAACTATTAGATTCTGATTCCGATGAATTCTATACCCGCCAACTGGAAAAAACCGCACTGGGAACAGGACAATCCAACATGGGTTTATTAACGATGATTAATGATTATTCGGCTCGCTTAGGTTGGAAGTTTGACTATTTACAGCAAGATTTAAGAATAATTCATGTAAGTGTCATAGCACGTTTTGATATCTAAGCTAACCCACGAATATAGAATTCCCAGACACAAAAAAAGTGAAAATACAGAAATGGCAAATCAATACTATGAACTTGGCGAGGAGTAGATAATTGCTGGAAATTAAAACAGACGACTATCAAATATGGCATGATCCAGACACATCAACTGTGTTTTTCCGTGGCTTCCTGCGATTAGGTGGAATGGAAGAATATAGACCTGTCATGGAATTGTTGATGAATGTGATTGAGGAAAGTCCCAAGTTTACAATTAACTTGCGGGAATTGGAATTTCTCAACAGTTCAGGAATCAGTATGCTTTCGATGTTTGTGATCAAGGTGCGAGAAAAAGGTAATGTAACTCTGATTTTACAAGGTTCAGAGCAGATTCTTTGGCAGACAAAATCTTTAAAGAATTTAAAACGCTTGATGCCGGGAATCAACCTAGAATTTAGTTGATGCAAAATGGGAGATGATAGAGCGATCGGTAATCATCAGCAATCTCTTCTCTTGGCAGAGATTGAAAGACTTCGCCAAGAAATTGTTGAACTAAAACAAAAAAATCTCGACCTAGAAATTTCCCTATCCACAGCTATTGAACATGGGGATTTAATAGAAAATCAATTACGTCAGACACAAGAAAAATATCGCAGTATATTTGAAAATGCCGCTGAAGGTATTTTTGTGATTTCGCCTGATGGCGAGTATTTAGATGCTAATTTAGCATTGGCAAAAATGTATGGTTATGAATCTATTGTTGAACTAATTTCCACAATTACTGATATTCGGCAACAATTATATGTACAACCCCAGCGTTGGGATGAACTGCTGGCATATCTGAAAGGGTATGATTCTGTTACCGGATTTGAGTCAGAAGTTTATCGCAAAGATCAAAGCAAATTTTGGATTTCCGAAAATGTTCGGGCTATTTATGCTCTGGATGGTTCTTTGTTACACTATGAAGGAAGTGTTCACGATATTGGCGATCGCAAAATGGCTGAAGCAGAACTTCGCCAACAAAGATTGCTCTCAGAACGTTTATTATTAAATGTCTTACCCCAACTAATTGCCGAACGTCTGAAACGTGGGGAAAAAACGATCGCAGATAGCTTTTCTGAAGTCACAGTTTTGTTTGCTGATATTGTCAGCTTTACTCCACTTTCTTCACAAATTCCTCCCAAAGAATTAGTAGAATTACTTAACAATATTTTCTCTACCTTTGACTCTTTAGCAGACCAACATAAAGTAGAAAAAATCAAAACTATTGGCGATGCTTACATGGTAGTGGGTGGATTACCTAAACCGAGAGTTGATCATCTAGAAGCGATCGCTAACATGGCATTAGATATGCAGCAAAAAATTAGCCAGTTTTTTACCCCAGACGATCATCCTATTACTCTAAGAATTGGCATTCACACTGGCCCTGTGATCGCTGGAGTCATCGGTAGACGCAAGTCAGCTTATGATTTATGGGGTGACACAGTTAATATCGCTAGTCGCATGGAATCCCAAGGCGAAGCGGGTTACATTCAAGTTACCCAAACAGTTTACGATCACTTAAAAGAAAACTATCTTTTTCAAGAACGTGGTAGCATCCTCGTCAAAGGTAAAGGGTTAATGACTACTTATTGGTTGCTAGGTCGAAAAGGAAAAGCTCAGTAAGGTTGCTGAATAGTAGATGAAGAATGGAAATTTTGGCGCGGATTGATAGGTGTTTTTTTCCCTCGTTGATTTTTGGCGGCTGAAGTCCTTACGGCGTAAGTGTTTGAGTTTAGTGGTGCTGGCTCTAGGTTCCGCGCAAACTCGGAAATCCTCTCTCTGCTTGGGTTTGAGCTTTTTGGCTCTTTCCTCTCCTTGACAAGGTAATGGCTAAAACGGTATTTTAAAATTGATTCGCGCAACTGCACCTTGAAAACTAAATATATTAAGGTTTCTGGGGTCTTGCCATTGCAATTTCAACTAATCCCTATCAGGGATTGAAACAG
>JBAVZX010000186.1:0-2976 GCA_049589015.1 Phormidium sp.
CCGCAGAGGCGCAGAGAACGCAGACTCAGATCTTGCAGCAATGGAGGTAGAACCTCCAAAACTTCGTTCCCAGGTTGAACCTGGGAACGAGAAAACGAGAAACAGAAAAAAGCTGCCAGGAGGCAGCGGGGTGAAGTACAAATATTCGGAGACAGAACTTTTCTTAGGAGTTATTTGCTCAATAACTTCAATTCCTAAAGTATTTTTCATTTGCAGAAGTTCGGCAGGTAATTTTGATTCTAAAGCAAGTAGAACACGGCAACTAGATTGATCACCTCGAACTACTTGAAAAGCCTCAATTACTGCGCGATACTTAACGCATTGAAACAAACCGCGAAATATATCTGAGGTATCAGAAATTCTAGATTTCACTTCCACAGCTACGCACTCCTTTTCAAGTTTGAATAGCACATCAACCCTGTCTCCTGAAGGCAAAGGATATTCTGTTTCACCAGTAGTATTTTTTGGTAATCCTACTGCATCAGGATTTGAGCGAATGTAGTTCTTTAAGTTAAGGTGAAATTGACTCTCACCGTCTACTCCTCTTTTGTTGTGAATAGCCTCAAACAAACTTGAATAATCTGGCACAGATTGAGGGGTAAGGTTGAGATGTGCGAGAACTTTATTCCAGTATGGATAAGCAAAAACTTTGTGAAGTTGTGCATTAACAATTGCTTGTTGTTGTTTACGAGGTAGCTTGCTGAAATCTTTGTTAGAAACAAACATCCCGACACCTTCACCTGGTAAACCTGTTGTTTTATTACAAACTAAACAGTTGATTGGGGGGATTTCTTCATTCCACTCTTCTGATAATTGTTGCATTGTTTGACCTATACTGCCTAAAACAAAATTCAAATTTCTGGCATTAGGCATTCTTAGTTCTGTAGCCAAATCAGAGTAGGAAATGATTTGATTAGCTGTAGCTTGTCTGACAAGAATTGGTAAGGCTTCTCGCGCCCGTTGCTGATATAATTTATTACCAAATAAAGCTTTTGCTGTTTGTGCTGTTTCCATAATATTGATTTTTTTGTTCTCACCTAGATTTAGGTTGCCCAAAAAGCAGTGGAATACAGCATTTTAGATTTTGTTAAACTGCTACGCACCTAGTTTGAGAGCCAAATTTTACCTTTTTCTTGTGGGGTGGGCATCTTGCCCGCCGCTTTATTGGATTTAAATGCGTAGCAGCTTAGTAAAAATATTAGGAATGGTGCGTTACACTGCGTTAACGCACCCTACGAAGATTAAGCGATACTTAGGGCGACTAAATCATCTGACATCTCAAAGTTGGTAGTGACATTTTGTACGTCGTCTAATCCTTCTAAAAAGTCCATCATTTTCAGGAGCGATCGCGCTTGTTCCCGATCGACAACTTCTACGTTATTATTAGGTATCCAGCGCCATTCTGCTTCGGTGATGTTAAAACCTTTTTCTTTCAAAAATTGGCTGAGATTTTCTAAGTTTGTCACTTCGGTAAATACTTCTGCACCTTCCTCTTCTGCTTCTTCGTCTTCTGTCAATTCGTAAGATTCTGCGCCACCTTCTAAGGAAGCTTCTAAAAGTTCGTCTTCATCCACTGCGCCGCTGATGATGCAAACGCCTTTTTGTGCAAACATCCAAGCCACACAGCCTGTTTCCCCCAAGTTTCCGCCATATTTGCTGAAGGCGAGGCGCAAATCAGCAGCGGTGCGGTTACGATTATCGGTGAAGGCTTCGACGATGACGGCGACTCCACCAGCGCCATATCCTTCGTAACGGATAGATTCCCAGGTTTCGGTATCTGCGCCTAGTTTACCAGCACCTTTGGCGATCGCTCTTTCGATATTATCATTGGGAATTCCTGCGGCTTTGGCTTTGTCAATTGCAGTGCGGAGTTGAAAATTTCCAGCCGGGTCTGGAATACCGTTGCGTGCTGCAACAATAATAGCACGAGATAGTTGAGTGAAGGTTTTACCCTTTTTCGCATCAACTCTCTCTTTCTGACGTTTAATATTTGCCCACTTACTATGTCCTGCCATAGCCCTTTCTAACTCAACTAACCTTACATTAAGATAAACACAAATACTAACAAATTGAGAAGGGAGAAGGAAAGAAAGTTTTTGAATATTTTTCAAATCGTCAATTATTTTAGCATTGTTGCTTCGGTTTATTAGACATCTCCAGAAATTAAAAGTGCATTACACCGAACCATTGTAGAGATTGTAGAGACGTTGTATACAACGTCTCTACTTTTTTGGAGATGTTTATTTACCACCTGTGAAGGTGACACTTTGGATAAAGTAGCGATTGAAAAAGGCGTAAATAGCTAATGCGGGTAGGGTTAAAACCATTGAAGCTGCCATAATATAATTCCAATAACTGATATATTCACCTTTAAAACTGTTCAATCCTAAAGGTAGGGTAAACATTTCTTTGTCGGACAAAATCAGTAAAGGTGTGAGAAAGTTATTCCAAGCACCCATAAAGATAAAGATTGCTTGTGCGGCTAAAGCTGGTTTTGCTAAAGGAAGGACAATTTGCAGAAAGGTTTCCCAACGATTTAAACCATCCATTGCGGCGGCTTCTTCTAATTCTTTGGGGAAGTTAACAAAGAATTGCCGCATCATAAATATAAAGGTAGCATTTACAGAGGTAGGAATAATCAATCCTTGGTAAGAGTTCAGCCAACCGAGGTTTTTTAAGATTAAGTAACTGGGAATTAAGGTAATTTGTCCGGGAATCATTAATACTGCCAAAATTAGGAAAAAGAGGAGTTGATTTCCGGGGAAACGAATTCTCGCTAAAGCGTAACCTGCCATTGAATTAAAGAGAAGATTTAGGGCGGTGACAAAAATAGCAACGAAGACGCTATTAAAGAACCATCTGCCAAATAAAGGTTCTTGGGTAAAGATGTTTTTGTAGTTTTCCAGGGTGAAGTTTTCCGGGATGAAGTTGATGTTTCCAGAGGAGATTTCGGGGAGAGTTTTGAAGGATGCGGAG
>JBAVZX010000187.1:0-10371 GCA_049589015.1 Phormidium sp.
AAAACTTTTTCCAATTTATTAAACAACTTTTATTCGCTCGTTGGCGAGGGTTGCTACTATTATTTTTAGGAGTTTATCTACCTTTACAAACTTTTACTTTATTAGCACTCCAAGTTAGAGAAAATGCTGATGGTTTTCCTTGGGATCAACCTATTTTGCTAGCAATTCATCCGACATCAAGCAGACAATTAGATCTTGTAGCTGTCAATTTAACGCAATTCGGTTCTATTAAAATTGTTTTCCTGATCGTAGCGATTATTTCCCTGATATTATTGTTCCAGAAAAAATGGCGATCGCTCACCTTTTTACTCACCACTGCTCTAGGCACTACCATCATTAGTCGCACAGTTAAAGAAATTATGCACCGAGTCCGTCCCCATCTCTGGCAGTCACCCGCTCCCGAACTAGATTACGCTTTTCCTAGTGGTCATGCTATGACCAGTATGAGCTTAGTTGCAGCTTTAGTAATTTTAACTTGGGGGACTATTTGGTGTTTGCCAATACTGATTTTTGGCGGTTTATTTGTCTTAGCTATTGGCTGGACTCGCTTATATTTAGGCGTACATTTCCCCAGCGACATTTTAGCAGGTTGGATGGTTTCTGTCGCTTGGGCAATTGGAGTCAGTTTACTAATTAAGCCACAATTACCAAAGGCAATTACTACCTCACAACCAAACATCTCCGCAGAAACTTCTTTACTTCCCGAAGAACAACAGGCAATCAATCAAGATTAGCACCTCACAAACCATAAATATTAACTTTAACCATCCATTTTGAGCAAGTTTGCTATGATTAACTGATCATCAGAATCAATAACAGCTTTGCCCAATTTCTATTAAATATTTCAATCATTTACTTAACCACACCATCAGCTACCGACGCTTGGTTTGGGAAGTAGCGCCGCTAGCCTCCTATTACCATTTACCACCCATCTGAAAAAAGCTAATAATAATCAGATTCGGGTTCCGGTTCTGGTAATTCAAAATTTGATGGGTCATAAATGTAACGAGTAGCTTCTTCTTCTAAACGATGAATGTGATACGGCTCCAAAGCGTTACTATGACGTAAAGCGGCTAAATAGCCGTCCAAATAAAGCCGTAAACTATCAAATCTATAACCCCGATTCCACATTTCAACTAGGGAATCAGTAAGTTTCTGATAATGGCGAATAGTTTGTGTGTCCTGTAGCATAATCTTTAGTTGAAATCTACTGGTTCCTAAATAGATTGACGAAAACGGTCAAAGATTGGTTTCATTCTGGTTATTGATTAGGATAACTGAGATTTCCATTTTTTCCACACTATCTATAAGCAGATTATTTGGCAATAGGTGTATGGAATGAAACAGTATCACCTGATGTCAATCCTTTTTATCAAAGCTTCCACTAATGTTTAGATGTCAGGCTTATTATAAATTTGGTTAGCTTCCTCTGGAACTTATCTGGCCTGATGGTAAACCAGTAATTTGTTTTTGAGTCGCAACTAATGTATAATAAACCGTTGGCATTACAGTTAGCAGAAGTTAGTGGTTGTTTAAAATTTGTGCTGACCGTCACAAATTTGCTAGATTGACAAAACCAGAAACTTGGATTGTTTCAGGTACAATTAGCCAGTGATTCCAAGTGAATCACTATCATGTTTTTATTTTAACTTCATTTATCGGTCTATCTCTACCTGAAGATTATCTCTTAGGGAAGCAGCATACCCGCAAAACAAGGTGTACTGCCGGAAATAAGTAATTAGGAAAAACAGTTAAAGATATGTTAAAGATAAAGCATAAATTTAGTAAAGATTTCATGCTGGAGGAGAAAGGTTAAATTTGGATAGCCTTGGGAAAATTATTCTGGTTCAAGATGCAACGACTAATCGATTTTCTTCCATAGTTAGGAGGCAACTAGTATACCTGGCTGTATGAGTAACATTCGTTACAAAATGTGGCAAGATTTCCTGCTAATTTGAAGTTCGCTAAGGCCAAGGAAGGCAAGCATCTGTGGCATCAGTTAGTGTTCAAATAGTTGAAAGTAATCCGCATCTGCGATCGCTACTTGGCTGGCACTTACAGCAGGTAGGATACCGTGTCTATCAAGCCGCCAGCCTCTATCAGGCACGAGAAGTTTTCCAGTTACGTCAACCGACGTTAGTAATTCTCGATGCTGAACTTTCCGACGGCGATGGCTTAGAATTTTGTGGCTGGTTATTGCGCCAGCAGCAACCCTACATTCTCATGCTATCTGCACGGAACACAGAAGCCGATATTGTCGCTGGATTGAAAGCAGGCGCAGATGATTATTTAACCAAACCCTTTGGAATGCAAGAATTTCTCGCCAGAATCGAAGCCTTGATTCGGCGGAATAGAATGAACATTCCCCCAGCTTACCTAGATTACGGCGATTTAAAAATCGACTTGGTACAGCGGCGGGTACGTTTCCAAGAAGAGTTAATCGATTTAACACCTCAAGAATTTAGCCTGTTGTACGTTTTGGCACAAGCCGGAGGACTACCATTAAGTCGTTCCGAATTATTAAACAGAGCTTGGCCCGATGCAATAGATAACCCCCGGACTATTGATACTCACGTTCTTTCTCTGCGGAAAAAACTGGAAACGGACCCCCGTCAACCGAGTATTATTCAAACTATCCGCAATGTTGGCTATCGGTTTAACCCAGAGTTCCTTAATGGTTACAATTCTCAGTTACATGACTCCAATAATAATGGAGCACAGGAACAGCGAAACCAAAGAATCACCGAACGGGGAAACTTGTCTCAGCCTACCGCCGCTAGTCAAGCTTTACCAATCAGCAAGTTTTGAGCTTTGGGCGCACAGGCAAGGTACCGGGCGCACACGCAGGTACCGGGCGCACACGCAGGTACCGGGCGCACACGCGGGTACCGGGCGCACACGCGGGTACGCCCCTACGACCCTGCTCCTCACCGAATTGGGGGTTGATAAGGGGGGTGCTGGAGGCTCCTTCCTCTTATAGGGCGGGGTAGTTTACCATTCCTCTTCTGCTTGCTGTTCCAAGTTAATAAAAGTTTGGCGCAGTTGTTTCCAGTCAAGTTTCTTGGTAGGAGTAAATTCAACCAATTTTCCCTGCTGCAAATGTAAAACTTTGCTAGAAAACTGTTCTGCTAGTTCTAACTGGTGATTGACCATGAGAATGGTTGTACCAAATTCTTGGGCGATTTGGGTCAGAAGTTGAATTAGGTAAGATGCACGACCGGAATCTAATGCTGAAGTGGGCTCATCTAATAGTAAAATTTTAGGTTGAATGGCTAGGGCGCGTGCGATCGCAACCAGTTGCCTTTGTCCCGCTGAAAGTTGAATTTCCGTGCGATTTTGCCAATCTTCAGGAATATGTAACCTCTCCATCCAATAGATTAGCCGTTCCTTAATCTGCGCCGCTGGAAAACCTCGCAACAACAAAGGATAACTTATCGCCTCCTGTACCGTCATTCCCAAAAGTTTCGCCTCCTGCAAAACCAAAGTCACTTGCTGACGCAGTTGAGTCGGCGGTATTTCGCGAATATCCTGATTTTCGAGCAAAATCTTCCCACTACTCGCCTCATTTAAGCGATTTAACAACCGTAACAGCGAAGTTTTTCCCGCACCAGATGGCCCAACTATCGCAATTCTTTCCCCAGCCAACACCTCAAAAGAGATATCCTGAAGCAAAAAACCCATCCCTACCGTCGCCGCTAAACTGACTTGGGAAACCTTTAATTGGGGAATATTAGGAGTCATTTCCAATGGTGAAAGCTGTCCAGATTGTCCAAGCATCAGCTAAAAATAGGATCAGCGTAAATACTAACAAGATCAAATACATCCAAGGTTGAGCCAAAGGTCGGATATCTTTCGTATCAATACCCGTCTTTGCTTCTACCAGTTTGACCATTTTGGCAAATCCTACCACACGCATGGGCAATAAAAACCCTGCAATGTACAAACTCAACAAAGTAAAACGGATGAGGGGAGAAATCCGAAAGATGGAAATTTCAGGAGTTTGGTTTGTTTCGGATGTTAATGGTTTTGTAGAGATGGAAAAAGTGCGATCTCTTTTCTTAAAAAATTGCCATATTTTTGTAAATACAGCAATCTGTTAGAGCAACTTTAGGTTACTAAGATTACTCACAATTTAGGTAATTATAATTGACCCAACCTTCCAATCCATTAATTCTAGAATTTGGCCCACGAATGACACGGACATAAACCCAAGGTTCTGGCCCTGTTTTAATTAGACTGAGTGTGTTTCCATTATTAAGACCTGCTCTAGAGCGACCATTGGGGGTAAAACGTAGTGCCAGTTGTCCGCTTTGAATGTTGATGACCGAACAATCTTCAGATCTCCCTTGATTACTCGCGCCACTGCAAGAAAGGTAATTGGAATTCACCCAACCTTCTAAACCATTCACACTAGAATTTGGCTCTGAAAGTACTCTGACATAAACCCAAGGATTAGACCCTTCTCTGAGTAAAGCGACACTATTGCCGTTATCTAGACCTGCTCTAGATTTACCATTGGGAGTGAAACGCAGTGCTAATTGTCCAGTTTGAATATTGACTACGCTGCAAGTTGTCTGTTGTGCTACTAGCTGTGTTCGGCTATTTTGGGGAGGATTAGCGATCGCCAGCCAGTTTAAATCTATTATTGATAGGGATACAAGGGGAATTGTTACCAAGTAATTGGTAAAATGTTGGCTCTTTTTCATGGTCAGTTTATTGCAAATCTTGCAAATAAGCTATTTCAGGCTAATTTACTGGATTTGCTGACACAGAAAAAAGTAGCATTACTTTTTTTAATAATTAACTCTTAAAATCAAAGCTGAAGAAACGCTTTTAAGCAACCACCTTATCCCAATTTTCAATTACGCAAACTCGCACTCTAGCGTGACTAAGTAAACGCTGGATGAGATGTAGTGGCATCGTACTGATTTTATAGTCCTGCGGTGGCACTCGGCGAAGTTGACACATCTGCTCAAAATAGCGAGTTGCATCAGTTCGCTTCAAGAAGACTAAGGCGTAGTCACCTTGTCGCGATTTCTCAATGACAGGTGAACCTTTCACTCCAACCACAAAAAAACCTGATGTTATGGGAGAGTAAGACATCTTTGCACACCTGAGAGTTTTTTCCATAGATTTATCTCAGTATATTCACTAAAATATAGTCGAACGTAAATATATCTGTAGATAGATATGGAAAATTGTTTGCGTAAATACACTTACGTAGTTTTTTTCGCTAATCGGAACCTTTGCTAGGGCAAATACTTCTGAACAACAATCCATCCTGTCAGTGTGACTAAGAAAAATCCGATAAATAACAGAATATTACTACCAACGTGAAGGTATCTAGCCCAAGGTCTGCGGGGGCTAATTTGGGTAGCACTAGCAGCTGAAACTAAAACTAAGGCTACGACTGCTAAGCCAATTGGTAAGTGTGGCGAATGGCCTAAATTGCCGTAGTGACCTAAAGTGCCGATAATGCCGATCGCTAATAATAGTACGACCAAAGCGACCATTAAACCACCAATCAGGTAATGAAAAGGTCGCAACCAATTAGGGCGCTGTTGCCTGAATAAACGAGCGTAAGACATCCAAACTCCAGTCATCCCCAGCAGCAAATAAGCTGCTAAAGACAACCCCATTGACCAAGCGGCGATTTTCCACAACCAAATAAAATCAGGTAAATTCAAGGTAAAACACCAAAATTCAATACAGCAGGAATGTTTTGCCCCTCAGTATCTTTACATACTGACGAACTGGTTTAGCATTCCTACTATTAATTATGGCGGCTACCTTGATTAACTAAAGTGTTATCGAAAAGAGAATTTTATCTAGAGTTAGGTAAAGCACAAGCATTTAAAACACTATTAGCTCTGGAGTTTTACTAATTCCTTCTCCGAAGTTTTAGGAGTAGCAGCTTCTCCCATTTCTGGATCTTCATCTTCAGATTGATTTAGTTCCATATCGACGCGGAGAGTTGCACAATGTATTTTATCTGACAAAATTGCGCTAGCCATCATACCCGTATGAACCTCTAGTAAGCCTTGTGGCATGGATTCAAAGACTAGTCTTTGTCCGGGAAAAACTACTCTTTCAAAGTGCCAATTGGGGATGTTGCTAATCCGTACAACCTGTATTTTACTGGTTGCATTCACATAGCAACAAACAATACCATTTTGGTAGTCGGGTGGTAGGGGATCAAGAATTTGAGCCATAGGTATTGTGGAGACTTGTGAGAAAACGGGTTACATTATTAAGATTAACACTTACGATCCCAGGAATTTGTAAACGCGACTACCAACCCTATTAATTCACCAAAATTTTACTTTTAATATCCGGGAAACCTCTCTCTGGCAGAGTAATACAAATATTATTTTTGTAATTGTATTAATTATTGCTATTTACCTGATTTATTAGGGTTGTTTATTAGTTAGATAATCTTAAATTATAGCACAAACACCTAAATGAGTCAGAAATTATGTAGCTCAACTTACAGTTTATCCAGTCAAGGGAAAGAAAATCTCAGATGAATTGCTGAATTATGAGGATGAGCAGTGCTATCGTAAAGTTATATGAAAATAATAATTATTTACATAGAATCGCCTTTCCTTTTTCAGGAAAGCCATAGCAATCCTTAACTAGAGAGAGTCACAGATGGAAACTCGCATACTCTATGTTCGCCTCCCTTGTAATCCCATCTTTCCCATCGGGGTTGTCTACCTAGCAGATCACGTAAATAAGCTGTTTCCATCGGTTGAACAGCGGATATTTGACTTGGGTACGATACCGCCTTTAGATTTTGGTTCAGCATTGGATGCTTGTGTCGATGAGTTTCAGCCTAACTTGCTGGTATTTTCTT
This sequence comes from Phormidium sp., assembly GCA_049589015.1. Classification (GTDB taxonomy): domain Bacteria; phylum Cyanobacteriota; class Cyanobacteriia; order Cyanobacteriales; family Aerosakkonemataceae; genus Floridanema. The sequence continues at coordinate 6,857 of JBAVZX010000187.1, forward strand.
GGCGCGACATTCAAATTTACGCACCAGTGGGAGGTAGAGGGGGAAACCCATTACAAAACGCCTTTGAATTTTACTATGGGAAAAATCCCCTAGTAAGATTACGGGGGGCGCTAGGCGGTCTCCGTGTAACTACGGCTTATTACAATGAACTGTGGAGCAACTTGGGTTTAATTAAGCGGGGATTGAACCGGGCGCAGAGGTATAATGCGGATGCGCGATCGATCGTTGGTGGCGGTGCAGTCAGTGTATTTTACGAACAGCTAGGGAAAAGCTTACCCAAAGGAACGATCGTTTCTGTGGGAGAAGGGGAAGGGCTGTTAGAAAAACTGTTGCGCCAACAAGATATTAGCGGAGAAAAATGTTATGTAGTGGGAGAAAGTGCGCCACGCGAAAGGCTAATCCATGAAGCACCCGCTAACATAGAAAAAACCGCTTGCAATTACGATTACATCGAAAAAATTTGGTCGGAATTCCCATATTATCTTCAAGATCAAGATTTTTATATTGGCGTACAAACCAAGCGAGGTTGTCCGCACAATTGCTGTTATTGTGTTTACACAGTAATTGAAGGTAAACAAGTCCGCATTAACCCAGCGGATGAAGTTGTAGCGGAAATGCGCCAATTGTACGATCGAGGAATTCGCAATTTCTGGTTTACCGATGCCCAGTTTATCCCCGCCCGCAAATTCATCGACGATGCCATTGAATTATTACAAAAAATCGTCGATTCTGGCATGAAAGATATTCATTGGGCAGCATACATCAGAGCCGACAATTTGACACCCGAATTGTGCGACTTGATGGTAAAAACCGGAATGAACTACTTTGAAATTGGCATTACCAGTGGTTCCCAAGAACTAGTGCGAAAAATGCGAATGGGCTATAATCTTCGCACAGTCTTACAAAATTGCCGAGACTTAAAAGCCGCTGGATTTAACGACCTAGTTTCAGTAAACTATTCCTTTAACGTCATTGACGAAACCCCAGAAACCATTCGCCAAACCATAGCTTACCATCGGGAACTAGAGAGAATTTTCGGCGAAAATAAAGTTGAACCAGCCATATTTTTCATTGGGTTACAACCCCACACTCACTTAGAAGAATATGCCTTCAAAAATGGTATCCTCAAACCTGGATACGATCCAATGAGCTTAATGCCTTGGACAGCCAAAAAACTCCTATGGAACCCCGAACCACTCGGTTCATTCTTTGGCGAAATTTGCTTGCAAGCATGGCGACAAAACCCCGATGACTTTGGGCGCGAAGTCATGCGAATTTTAGAACAAAAACTCGGTTGCGCCGACTTAGAACAAGCACTAAACGCGCCAATTGAACGCCCCGAAAAACAACTACTCAAAGTCTAATAAAATCGAGTAAGGTGGGCATCAACCCACCCTAACTCCAAAAACACTCTTTCTCTTCTTCTTCGCGCTCTTCGCGTCTTCGCGGTTCAATAAAAAACTCTGTGTCCTCTGCGCCTCTGCGGTTCAAAAAAAAACCATGCTACAAGGCTCAATTCTGCAAAAACTAGCCGATGCCCACAAATCCAGCGCCAGACCGCTACGGTTTGGAGTCTACTACAAAAACACGCTGGTTGCCCTCTGCCACGCCCTAGAAGACAGCATTTTAACCTCGAACACCTGCCCCCTCATGATCACCGCCTTTCAAAGAGGAAAATGGTATCTTCAAGAAGCAGACAGATATGGTGATATTGCCAAAAAATCCCAGCAAATTGTCATAATAGCATCACCCGATTCTGGTTTTGCAGAACATCCCACTAGCCAGATGTCGAACGTAGAATTGGTGAGTTTGGAAGCGATCGATCCCTTAGCCCAAGAATGGCATTTAATCATCTTATCGCCCAGCTACACAGCAATGGTACTTTGTCAAGAATTAACCCCGCAAGATTATGGCGCAAAAGGAGTACCAGAGGAAGATCGAGAACGGAAATTTTATGGGTTTTGGACTTTTGAACCTGGGTTAGTATTAGAAACAGTGGAATTGGCGATCGCACACATCGCCAAATACAACCCAGAATTAGAGCAAAAATTAACCGCCCAAGTCAAAGAAATCACCACCCAAGCTGCTAACGCCCAGCAAGATAATTTAGGAGAAATTGTTTCTCGCGTCGTTGATTACTTACAAGCAAGTCAACAAGATTTAACCACCGAACAATTACAAGTTTCTCATCATGAAGAATTAGATATAAACTTAATTTCCAACGAATTGCAAGCCTTTATTCACATGGCGCAATTAATGGAATTAGCCAACACAGGCAACCCAATGGCGACAGCGGAAGTTGCAGCTTTAGCAGAAGTCATGGGACAAATTTTAGACCTCCCAGCGTGGCAAATCAAACGATTAAGATTAGCTGGATTATTGCATGGTTTAGTACCTTTGGGAGTAACAACAGTTACAGCTTTAGAGGAAGCGCCTTGTTGTCATTTAGAACCTAGTGTACAAGCATTAAGAGCGATGCCGAGGTTGCAGGCGATCGCACACATCATCACCCATCAAACCGAATGGTGGAACGGCAAAGGATATCCCGGCGGTTTCGCTTATGATGCCATACCCTTAGAATCGAGAATTTTAGGATTAATCACCAACTTTGAACAAAGAGTAAATCAAATTTTAAAAGAAACAGAAACCCTGAGTAAAGAAGAAGCTTTAACAAAAGCTTTAGTAGAATTTCAAGCCCAAGCTGGCGAACGTTGGGACCCGAAATTAGTAGAAAGCTTGGGTTTATTAATCATGGGTTTACAACAGGGATTAGATTTACCAATTATCCCACTTAAAGTAACATCTGGAATGTGGTTAATCGATCCAGAAATTGCGATTGAAGCACAAAACTATTTACAAACAAACAGTTAATTAAGTTTATGGATATTGCAGCTATTCGCGCCGGAAAAGTTAAACAACTGCCAGGGACAAACTTAGAAGATGAAGACCTTTCCGGCAGCAATTTAAAAGGAGTTAATCTCGCAGGTGCTAACTTAGTTGGCGCTAATTTAAGTGGTGCTAAATTAGAAGGTGCTAAATTAGAAGGTGCAAACTTATTAAGCGCCCAATTAGTAGCAGCAGATATCCGAGCAACTTTGTTAGGTGCTAACTTAATGCAAGCAGATTTAACTGGCGCTGACTTGCGGGGAAGTAACCTCAGAGGTGCAAATTTAATGGGTGCAAAATTAACCCAAGCGTCTTTTGCAGGTGCTTTTTTAAGCGGTGCAAATTTGATGAGTGTGAATTTAAAAGGAGTAGATTTACGCGCCGCAGACTTGCGAGGTGCTAATCTCAGTGGTGCTAATTTACATGGCGCAAATTTGAGTCAAGCAGACTTACAAGGGGCAAATTTAAGTAATGCGAATTTGGAAGAAGCTGACTTGCGAGGCGCAAATTTAACTGGGGCGATTTTAACGGGGGCAAATTTACTTTGTGCTGAATTAGAAGATGCAAATTTGCACGCAGTTAGTTTAGTGGGAGTTTGCTTAGTTGGTACTTCTTTAGAAGCAATAACT
>JBAVZX010000188.1:0-9758 GCA_049589015.1 Phormidium sp.
AATGAGTAATAATCGATCGCGTATTGTCTGCCTTGTTTTCCCAATTTTTCCGCTTTTTCTGGATTGTGGTATAGTTCAGCGATCGCAGAAGCTAAAGCCGCTGGATCTTCTGGAGGCACCACTAAACCACCACCACTTTGTTGCACTGCCTTAGCCGCAGTTCCACTAGCAGGTACAGAAGCCACCATTGGACGACCACTAGCTAGGATTACAGGAATTTTAGAAGGTAAATTAAAGGCAATTACGTTGTGTTTTTGGGTGACTAAACTCACATCAGCCGCCGCTAACATTTCTGGCAACTTTTCTCTCGGTTGAAATGGTAAGAGCTTAACGTTATATGCTCCATACATTTCACAATAATCACCCACCCGTGACAGAGCTTTTTCTTCACCCACAATCACAAACACAATATCTGGATTATCTCTCAGACGGGCCGCTGCTTTAATTACAGTTGGTAAATCTTGAGTCAGAGCAATATTCCCCGAATAAAGTACCACAAACTTCCCATCAAGTTGATGAGTCGCACGGAAAGCATTATTTTCCTTTGATAACGGGCGAATAAAATTGACATCGACCCAATTGGGAATCAAATCTATTTTCTCTCTAGGGACACCTTTACCAACCAAATTTTCCACAAACCCATCAGCAATTACGCTAATCCTAGTTGCAGCACGGTTGGCAAATTTTTCTAATGCTTCAAAAGCACGAATCACAAATTTATTTTTTAGCAACCCTACATGAACAGCCGCCTCATGTTGAATATCTTGAACATTTAAAACTACAGGGCAATTATGCAGCCATCCCGCTAAAGTAGCCGATAAGGAAACAGGTAGCGGTGGTACTGTGGTCAAAATAACATCTGGTCTTGGCCCAATTAAGGCAGGGAGAAAACTGGTTAAGACAAAACTGCCGTCTAATAATAATCGATCTAGCAAACTGGGTTTCGGACGAATCCAAACATAACTGCGCTCAATCTTAACGCCGTTTCTTTGTTCGCATTTATAAAATTTACCTCGGTAGCCTGGATAAATGCGTCGCTGCGGATAGTTGGGCATTCCCGTGATCACCCGAACTTCGTGACCACGTTTAGCTAAGCCTTCTGCCAGTTCAGTCATCAACGGGGCAATACCTATCGGCTCAGGGTAATAGTTGTAGGAATAGATTAGGATACGCATATTAAAAGTCTAAGAAATTTGCTAGAGGAATGGGAAGGAATACTTTGTAAATCTTTAGATAGATTTTTGTAGCGTGCAGGGGTGGCATGAGTTAATCTCAGTGCTTCTGATACTGACAGGTGTTTTGGTTTGTTTGCTTTCCACCACATACTTACAGTAAATGTCCCTGACTCAAATTTGACACGCTTGGTAGTGATACATCCCTGGTGGGTTTTGGTGAGCAATGATGTCCCATTGTTTAGATAGTATTAAACAACTGTCCCATTGAACACACCCTAGCTTAAGATACCCATCAATCCTTAAATATTTATCGAACACCCCAAAAAAACTTTTCTTCACTACATTGGCTTGACGAATTCAGTTTTTTTAGTCCCAGATCCGATCTGTGAAAGGAAGAATTCACCTTTAACCTATGTTGCTCAGAAAAAAAATCTCCTTTTATTTTGAAGACATTGAAACGCCAACTGGTAGATCCATTAATTTAATTATTACAGGTTTAGTCTTATTATCATCAGTAATTTTTGTAAGCGAAACATTTAGTATATCCAAAGAATTACGCAACTTACTCCATTATGTGGATTCCGTAATTTTACTGATATTTGCCTTGGAATACTTATTGCGTTTTTGGTGTGCCGAGAACAAATATCAATTTTTCTTCAGTCTTTACTCTGTAATTGACTTAATTGCTATTCTACCTTTTTTTATCGGATGGATAGACCTGAGTTTTATCCGCGTATTTCGTTGGTTGAGAATTTTGCGATTGTTAAGGTTCTTAGATCCCCAAAATTTACCAGGTCATCTGAGCACAGAAGACAGTTTAATTCTGACTCGGATTATTTTTACTTTATTTGCTATTGTATTTGTTTACTCTGGCTTAATTTATCAAGTAGAACACCCAGTAAATCCAGAAGGTTTCCGAACTTTTTTAGATGCGGCTTATTTTTCTGTAGTAACTATGACAACTGTTGGTTTTGGTGATGTGACACCGATTTCAGAAGCAGGTCGATTTTTGACGATTATGATGATTTTTACCGGAATTGCGCTGATTCCTTGGCAGGTTGGCGATTTGATTAAGCGAGTGGTTAAGTCAGCTAATCAAGTGGAACTCCCTTGCCAAAATTGCGGGTTGTTCTTGCATGATCCAGATGCTAATTTTTGCAAGATTTGCGGAAATAAGTTGAAAAAACCGGAAGAAGCTTGAAGCAAAAATATCATAGCAGAATGTTCAATGCTCATCTTTTATTTTTCAACCTAGTTACTAGTCATAGATGTATTTTATTTGCTTTTTTTTGGTAAATTATTTTCGTTATTTTATTGTAAAACCACAGATACCTTATGGAAATAATCTCTTTTCCCAAGATGGTATTGAAGATTTTAGTTGTTAGTAAATTTACTTTTTCTTGGAAGAAAAGGTATTTTTAATGTTTACTTAATTTCAGTAATAATACTTAATTTTCTGATAAATCATCATCAAATAACTTTACTCAATATTTAAATATATTTGCATTTCCTCCCGGCTATAGCTAATTTGGCTACCAATATTTGACTCAATTAAAAAAGGGTAAGTTAAATACTTACCCTTTAAAAAAACACTTTAATTTATTTGAGTATTAACCCAACAATCCTTTAGCCTTAGCTAAAACATTGTCAACGCTAAAGCCAAACTTCTCCATACAAACACCACCGGGAGCAGAAGCGCCAAAGCGATCGATACTCACAGTATCACCTTCTGTTCCCACATACTTATGCCAACCAAAACTGCAACCAGCTTCTACAGACAACCGCTTGGTAACAGCTTTTGGCAACACAGACTCTTTGTAAGCAGCATCTTGCGCTTCAAACAACTCCCAGGAAGCTAGGGAAACAACCCGAACTTTCTTACCTTCAGCGGTGAGTTTTTCAGCGGCGGTAACGCAGAGGCTGAGTTCTGAACCTGTACCAATGAGAATGATTTCCGGTGTACCCTCACAATCAACGACGATGTAGCCACCCTTAGTCACGCCTTCAATCGAAGTACCTGCTAAGTTGGGGACGTTTTGACGGGTGAATGCCAATAGGGTAGGTTCGTTTTTCTTGGCTTTTTCGATCGCTACTTTATAAGCCCCAGAAGTTTCGTTACCATCACCAGGACGAATCACTGTCAAGTTAGGAATTGCCCGCAAAGAAGCGATCGTTTCGATCGGTTGGTGAGTTGGGCCATCTTCCCCTTGTCCGATCGAATCGTGAGTCATTACCCAAATCACGCCAGCATCAGACAAAGCAGATAAGCGAATCGCCGCCCGCATATAATCTGTAAAGATCAAAAAGGTAGCGCCATAAGGAATCAATCCTGAACCATGCAGCGCCATTCCATTACAAATTGCGCCCATGCCATGTTCCCGCACCCCAAAGTGGATGTTGCGGTTTTGGTATTCCCCTTTCTGAAACTCTCCAATGCCTTTAAGTTCAGTCAGGTTCGAGTGAGTCAAGTCAGCAGAACCACCAATTAACTCAGGCAAAACTGGGCCGAGTTTGTTCAGACAGGTTTCGGAATGCTTCCGGGTAGGTAGACCTTTATCTTCAGCGGTGTAAGTTGGTAATACTTTATCCCAACCATCGGGCAAGGCACCACTCAGGAAACGCTCGAATTCAGCTGCTTCTTGGGCATACTTAGCTTTGTATTCTTCAAACGCTTTGTTCCATTCAGTTTCGTAAGCGGCACCGCGTTCTACTGCTTTGCGGGTATGTGTGAGTACATCTTCTGGGATGACGAAAGGCTCATATTCCCAACCCAGATTTTGCCGAGTCAATGCTACTTCGTCGTTACCCAAAGCTGCACCGTGAACACCTGCGGTGTTTTGCTTGTTTGGTGAACCATAACCGATGGTGGTTGTCACCTTAATCATGGTGGGTTTATCGGTGACAGCTTTCGCTTCTTCAATTGCTTTAGCAATACCTTCTAAGTCGGTGTTACCGTTTGGAACGTGGAGGACGTGCCAACCGTAAGCTTCAAACCGTTTGGAAACATCTTCGGTGAATGCTACATCTGTAGAACCGTCGATCGAGATGTGGTTATCGTCGTACAGAGCGATCAGTTTACCTAATCCCAGGTGTCCCGCGAAAGAACAAGCTTCGCCGGAAACGCCTTCCATATTGCAACCATCACCGAGAATTACATAAGTATAATGGTCAACTATTTTGGCATCGGGTTTGTTGAATTTGGCAGCGAGGTGGGCTTCAGCCATTGCTAATCCAACCCCATTGGCAATTCCTTGTCCGAGTGGGCCTGTGGTGACTTCTATGCCTGCGGTGACGAAGTTTTCTGGGTGTCCGGGGGTTTTGGAACCCCACTGACGGAATTGCTTGATATCCTCAATGGAAACGCTGTCGTAACCCATCAGGTAAAGCAGGGCGTACTGCAACATAGAGCCGTGACCTGCGGAGAGGATGAAGCGATCGCGATTAAACCACTTAGGATTTTTCGGGTTATACCGCATAAAGCGATCCCAGAGTACAAATGCCATTGGCGCAGCGCCCATCGGCAATCCTGGATGTCCAGAATTTGCTTTTTGTACCGCATCTATTGCGAGAAAGCGGATCGAGTTAATACAAAGTTCCTCAAGGGATTGAGTTGCAACAGCCATAATCTTTTCTTCTTAACGACGGTCGGAAACTTGGTAGGTGAGATAAAATTTTGGCGCTCTGGATCGCTCCAAATCATTATCACCCATCATCCCATTTACCGGAGCGATGGGCAAGTATTTTTGCCTATTGACATCCTCTCACCGCTAATCGCAAGCGATGTAGCAGGAGATTCTTCCCAGGTCGCCCAGAGGAATTACTGGCTCATTCAGTCCGCTTAACTACCTCTGCTCTCGCAATAGTTAGCCAGAGGCGGTTCTGTCCCCAGTCATTCAGGATTTTGTCCTCAGTTCCCGGATGCCCTCCGGTACTGTTTTTTGCATTAGTCTTGGTTTGGTAATTGGAATTGGTTTGTCTCCGTTCTGTAAAACTTACTCAAATTTACCAAAGTCGCACAGCGAAGGCTCAAACCAAGTAAATTCGATGTTTACTTCCTGCTTTATCGAATCCTTAACAGCGATGCTCTTAAGTTGATGGTGACTCTCCACAGGCAAAACCCGTCGAACTGACGGTTTTTGGATCATCAATTTCAGGATACCAGTGTTCTAAATTGACACAACCAAACCCGCCACTAGGAAGCAACGTACTTTTTAAAGGCTAATGTCACGTTATGACCCCCAAACCCAAAGGAGTTGGAGAGGGCAACTTCCACTGTTTGAGCGCGACTTTGATTTGGGACATAATCTAAATCGCATTCTGGATCGGGGTTTTCTAAATTGATTGTGGGTGGAACCTGATCGTTAGCTACTGCCATTGCCGCTGCTACAGCTTCAATGCCACCGGAACCGCCCAGCAAATGACCTGTCATCGATTTGGTGGAGCTAATCGCTATTTTATAAGCGCTTTCGCCCAAAGCTGTTTTAATTGCTTTCGTTTCGGTGGAATCATTAGCGGGTGTGCTGGTGCCATGAGCGTTAATGTAGCTAATTTGAGCCGGATTTAGACCAGCATCTTTTAAGCATAGTTGGATTGCTCTAGCGGCTCCTTCTCCTCCTGGTACTGGGGCAGTCATGTGGTAGGCATCACAAGTCATGCCATAGCCAACGATTTCGGCGTAAATTTTCGCTCCCCGGCTGAGGGCGTGTTCTAGTTCTTCTAAAATCAGGATGCCTGTGCCTTCGCCCATTACAAAGCCGTCGCGATCGCGATCGAATGGACGGGAAGCATGAGCCGGATCGTCATTTCTCGTCGATAATGCCCTCGCTGAGGCAAATCCGGCAAATGATAAGGGCGTAACAGCTGCTTCTGTTCCACCACAAATCATTGCTTGGGCATAACCCCGTTGCACTAAGCGAAACGCATCCCCGATCGAATTAGAACCAGCAGCACAAGCCGTTACCGAGCAAGAGTTTGGCCCTTTTGCCCCAGTATGAATTGCTGTTAACCCCGCAGCCATGTTCGCAATCATCATCGGAATCATAAATGGGCTACAGCGATCTGGGCCACGATTTAAGAGGATTGTTTGCTGATCTTCCAATACTTTCAGACCACCAATCCCTGTACCAATGATTACCCCCACTTGTTCTGCGTTCAGTTCGTTGATGACAAACTGCGCGTCTGCTAAAGCCTGCTTGCTTGCAGAAACCGCAAATTGGGCAAACCGATCCATGCGTTTGGCATCTTTGCGATCCATATATTTGTGGGGGTCAAATCCTTTTACCTCGCCACCGATACGACAATCATGCTTAGACGCATCGAATAAAGTGATTGGCCCAATGCCATTGCGTCCGCTCAACAACCCTTGCCAATACTCACTTAAGGTATTGCCGATCGGTGTAATTGCTCCCAGGCCAGTAACAACAACGCGCTTTCGCTCAAAATCTGTCATGATTCATCTATTAACTTGGGTTTCCCTACCCAGAACGCAGAACAAAATAAATAACGGATATCTGTGAGACTCGCCCGGAATGAGAAAGGCGCGATCGCTTTTCTCCCTCAAAAAGCTCTCTCCAAAAGGTTTTTAGGCCGATTTAGCTTTGTCTTTTTTGTCGTTGATGTAGTCCACCGCTTCTTGCACTGTCAGAATCTTTTCTGCGGCTTCGTCGGGAATTTCAATATCAAACTCTTCTTCTAAAGCCATAACTAATTCCACTGTATCTAGGGAATCTGCTCCTAGATCATTTTGAAAGTTGGCTTCTGGTTTGACTTCACTAAGCTCAACGCTTAATTGATCTGCAACAATTTTTTTTACTTTATCGAAAATTTCCGTTTGGCTCATAGCTCTTCCTTATCGCGGTTGCTAGAACTGCCTCTCCAAAACAAGATTGTCCTAAGCATTTTTTAATCTTATCTGATATGGTGATCCCTCTATCATGTCAATTAGCCAATTTTCTGAGTGACACCCAAAATTTAGATCCGGGCGTGGTTAATCTTAATCTTGGTTGACGCTGACACGGGGACGAGGGAATTTCCCAAAACACCTAAACACGCCATCATGTAGGATAGGAACCAATATCCGGTTCTTGGTTACTTCACCAATAATACTTGACAAATGACTCTTAGATATGCTTACTTCCCCGGTTGTGTTGCCCAAGGTGCTTGCCGGGAATTATACCAATCAACCGCGGCTCTTACTCAAGCTTTAGGGATTGAATTAGTTGAGTTAAAAAAAGCCTCTTGCTGTGGTTCTGGTACTTTTAAAGAAGACTCTCGTTTGTTGGAAGATACTGTCAATGCCCGGAACATTGCTTTAGCGGAGGAGTTAAACTTACCTTTACTTACCCATTGCAGCACTTGTCAAGGTGTAATTGGTCATGTGGATGAGCGATTAAAGGAAGCCCAGCAAACTAACCCAGCTTATCTAGAAGAAGTTAACGGACTTTTGCAAAAAGAAGGTTGTTCACCTTATCAAGGTAATACTACCGTCAAACATCTCCTTTGGGCATTAGTGGGAGATTTTGGCTTAGAGGAACTGCAAAAGCGAGTTGTTCTCAAACTCAGCGATCTAAAGTGCGCGGCTTTTTACGGATGCTACCTGCTCAGAGCACAAAAGTCTATCCCTTTTGATGATCCCCACCAGCCGGAATCAATGGAAAATGTATTTCGGGCTATCGGGGCGACTCCTGTTTATTATCGGGGTCGAACTCAGTGTTGTGGTTGGCCTCTTTCTAGTTATGCTACTACCCAATCTTTTCAAATGGCTGGAAAACAAATTAAAGATGCAATTGTAGCAGGTGCAGATTGTTTGGTAACTCCTTGTCCTTTGTGTCACTTAAATTTAGATTCCCGTCAACCAGAAGTAGAAAAGGTAATTGGTGAAAAGTTAGGTTTGCCCGTGTTACATTTGCCGCAGTTGGTTGCTTTAGCTGTGGGTGTGGAACCGAAGCAATTGGGTTTAGATCGACATATTGTTTCTACTCGTCCCCTCTTGGAAAAGTTGGGCTGGTGATAAGTTTGTAGTAGCGACTTCAGTCGTATATTCCGAGAAAGATATAAAATAACCCCTGAGTAATTGCCAGGATTTTGTCAAAAACTCAGGGGTTAATTCTCAATTTATCAAGTGGGTTCTAATGTTTCAATGGCTGAAATTATGAGCCAGAAATTTGCGGTTGTTCATCGCTGAGGTTGACTTTGAAAACTTTGCGACGTAGTTCTTCTGCTTTGGGCAGAACTAGGGTTAAAATCCCATTCTTAAACTCAGCTTTTACTTGTTCATTTTCTACGGGAACTGGCAGTTGTACTAGGCGTTGAAACTTACCATAACGGAGTTCTGAATGATATACACCTTTGTCTTCTGTCCGTTTTTCTGAGTGATGTTCCCCGGAAATAGATACAGCTTCTCTGGTAACTTCAATGTTCAAATCTTTGGGTTCTACACCAGGAATTTCTGCTCTTAAAATTAGTTGATTTTGCTCATCTTTGAGTTCTATTGCTGGTGTCCAATTGGTATTTCCGGGTTGGGGATTAATTTCCAGAAGTTCGTCAAACATCCGATCCATTTGACGACGCAGGGATTCCATTTCCGAGAATGGTTGCCAACGTATTAATCTCATAGATAACTCTCCTTTGTCAACTTCTACTGAAATTGGGTTAAAGAGCTAGGCTCAAATTTTGTGATGGTTATTCTTGGCATCTTTAGCCTACAGATATATAGTGGCTCAAGTTGGAGAAATTGTTAGGGTGGGAAACCCTACAAACTTAGTACCTTTTTCCGAATCATCGGGGTTACTTTTCATTATTATGACGTTGGATTTGTTTAAAGAACTGATAAATTTCTGGTAAGCGACTGTAGATAGCAGAAGCTTTGAGAAAAAGTTTGTGGGAAACAGCAGGAGCACCGGAAACAATTGCCCCAGGTTCTACATTATTATGAATGCCTGATTTGGCAGTTGCGATCGCCCCATCCCCAATCTGAACTTGATTGGCAACTCCTACTTGTCCAGCTAATAAGACATTGTTGCCAACTTTCACTCCCCCAGCTAATCCGACTTGTGCTGCTAAAGCACAATTGGCACCGATCTCAGAACCATGACCAATTTGTACTAAGTTGTCAATTTTGGTGTTTTGGGCAATGCGAGTTTCTCCCACAGCTGGACGATCAATTGTGCTATTACAACCCACTTCTACGCCATCTTCTAATACCGTGCAACCAGATTGTTCCATTTTGAACCAACCAGAATTGGTGGGGACAAAACCGAACCCTTCGGCACCTATTACAGCACCACTATGGATAACACAATTTGCGCCAATTCTACTGCGTTCATGTATAGTGCAGTTGGCGTGGAGAACGGTGCGATCGCCTATTTCTGCACGAGGATAAATCACTACATTAGGATGAATACAAACTTCATTACCAATTGTTACTCCAGCTTGAATTACCACATTTGGACCAACATAAATATCTCTGCCAATCTGTACTGAGGGATGAATTACAGCTGAAGGATGAATTCCCACATCGGGACGGAAAGGTTTGTAAAATAAGGCGATCGCTTTTGCAAATAACAATCTAGGTTCAGAATCAGC
>JBAVZX010000189.1:0-3357 GCA_049589015.1 Phormidium sp.
CTAAAGACACAGAGTTTCCAAACTCCCGGATTGTATTATGATGCCCCAAAAGTTGCCTTTGACAGCTTTTGTATTCAGAGAGAAAGACTAAACCAAAGCAGTTTGTTTTGGGCGATTTTTTAAGTGACAAGAAGGATATTCCGGCTGAAAATTGGTAGCTGATTTAAACCAGTCTGTCAATGGCTCAGATAACAAAATTAACTCTTCAGGATAGCGAGGTTGGGGATCGCCCACCAACCAGATTGGCGGCACCATCATTGGGTCATACTCCGCAATCACATCAACCACCCCTGGACGCTGTTTTAACTCTACCCGCTGTCCTGAACGATATTGCTGTGCTTCCTGAGCAGTTAAATCGGTCTGTAATTTAAAAGCCATTGTTATCGCAGCCATAAACTGTAGTTATTGCTACGATTTTACATAAGGGAAGTTAAGCTGGGAAAGTATTCTGTTAAAGTCGCTACATTTTTTAACCTTTTCTTTAGGCGATCCCGTGCCTAGACAAGGATATTCTGTAATGCTGAATACAAAAGATCCTGAAACCTATCTCTAGGATGATGCAGGTATACAATTAAGTCGTCAAAATCGGCTTTTTGACTTAAATCAAATCTGTCTGGACATTCCAGATTAACCATGATGGGGAGATCCAGGCAGCAGTTTTAGGTGTCAGATCAAAAAAAAGACAGACACACCCAGTCAATTTCTTGCAAATCTAGGTTTTCTGCCCCTTGACCTGAACCTTCACCACAGCTGATTATCTATATCCAGACTTTACGAGATCAAAAGTTACGGAGTAATTCATGTTCCAGACCCCACAAGAGTTCTTAAATTACGTCAAAGAGAAGAACATCCAAATCATTGACCTAAAATTCATCGATATGCCAGGAATCTGGCAACACTTGTCGATGTACCAAGACCAAATCGATGAAAGCAGCTTCAGCGATGGTGTAGCCTTCGATGGTTCTAGTATTAGGGGATGGAAAGCCATCAACGAGTCAGACATGGCAATGGTGTTAGATCCCACCACAGCCTGGATTGACCCCTTCATGAAAGAACCAACCCTCAGTGTCATCTGTAGCATTATTGAACCCCGCACGGGTCAACCCTACAGCCGTGACCCTCGGACAATTGCCCAAAAAGCAATTGATTATTTAATCTCTACAGGTATTGGCGATACAGTATTCATTGGTCCTGAAGCCGAATTCTTTATTTTCGATGATGTTCGCTTCGACCAAAACGAACACGAAGGCTACTACCACGTAGACTCTGTTGAAGGTCGTTGGAATACAGGGAAAAACGAAGGGCCAAACTTGGGCTACAAACCTCGCTATAAAGAAGGTTACTTCCCAGTTGCTCCCACCGATACTTCCCAAGATATGCGGACAGAGATGCTGCTAACTATGGCAGAGTGCGGTGTACCGATTGAAAAGCATCACCATGAGGTTGCTTCCGGCGGTCAGTGCGAACTAGGTATCCGCTTCAACAAGTTAATCAAGGCAGCAGACGACTTGATGACTTACAAATATGTAATTAAGAATGTTGCTAAGAAATACGGTAAAACCGTGACCTTTATGCCCAAGCCAGTGTTTAATGACAATGGTTCTGGGATGCACACCCACCAGTCGATCTGGAAAGATGGTCAACCTTTGTTTGCTGGCGACAAATATGCTGGTTTGAGTCAAATGGCGCTGCACTATATCGGCGGTATTCTCAAGCACGCACCTGCGTTGTTGGGTTTGACTAACCCTACCACCAACTCTTACAAACGCTTGGTTCCTGGTTTTGAAGCACCTGTGAACTTGGCTTATTCTCAAGGTAATCGTTCGGCTTCGATTCGGATTCCTCTGTCTGGTAATAATCCTAAAGCTAAGCGGTTAGAATTCCGTTGTCCTGATGCTACTTGTAACCCATACTTAGCTTTTGCGGCTATGCTTTGCGCGGGTATTGATGGGATTAAGAACCAAATCGATCCAGGTGAACCTCTGGATGTGGATATTTACGAGTTGAGTCCTGAAGAGTTGAGTAAGGTTCCTTCTACTCCTGGTTCTTTGGAAGGTGCTTTGGAAGCTTTGGAAAAAGACCATGCTTTCTTGACTGAAAGTGGTGTGTTCACGGAAGACTTTATCCAAACTTGGATTTCTTACAAGATTGATAAGGAAGTTAACCCGATGCGGTTACGTCCTCATCCTTACGAGTATGCCCTCTACTACGATTGCTAAAAAGCTGTTGTTGTTTAATTAACTTTTAGCCACCTTAATTGGTGGCTTTTTTGTTTTTTGGTTGGTAATCTAAATTACTTATACCAAATCCTGGTTAGTTACCCCCGTTATCTTCTCTCTCTTTCCTCTGCGTTCTCTGCGTCTGGAGCGGTTCAATCATAAAGGGGATTTTTAACCCGGATTTAGTATTAAATATTGGCTTTTGTCTGTTCCACCCATTTTGGAAATAGGTATTAGAATCTAATCTATTAGATATACTTTACAAAACTCAACAATTATGACAGTCGCTTACCCAAGGAAATTACAAAATTCTATTGGCGCACGGGAAATTATGAAGCAGGTGGTGCGCGATCGCGAAATCCACATCATCACCCTCAACCGCTACCGTTACAGCGAACAACGCAGCTGTAAAGATTTAACCGAAGTCATCGAATCACTAAATGGAAAGGAACCAAGATTAATTCGGGATCTCTCACATCACATTGCCGACGAAGCGCGTCACGCGATGTGGTTGACTGACTTGTTGGTAGATCTGGGTGCAAATGTTGGTACACCACCGGGAACTTCCTACATTGACGAATTCGATCGCCTTTTGGATAAAGATTCTTTTGATTCAGAAAGTAAGTTGGAATATGTTATTGCTGCTTTAGCTGCGATTAACGTTACGGAAAAACGGGGTTGTGAATATTTTGCGGCGCATATTTACGCTTTAAAAGAAGCCCCACAAACCGAAGAAAATATTAAGATTCGCGAAACAATTGAACGGATTTTTCCTGAAGAAGCTGGGCACGTTCGTTGGGGAAATCGTTGGCTAGCGGAAATTGCCAAAAAAAGTCCCGAACATCGGCAAAAGGTGGAACAAGCTAAACGTAAGTATGGGGCGATCGAACAAGCAGCTTATGAATCGGGAATGGATATTACCTTGGGTGCAGAACTACGTCGTTTAGATAACCTACTGGAAATTGCCAATACTATGTCTTTGTGGGAACGTCCCCAATACTTGATGGAACACATTCCCCAAGCTTTGCTAGCACCTCAATTGCAGATCACTCGAATTCAAATAGCTCAAAAAGCTTGGAATCGCGATCCCCAAGCATTTATGGAAAAATTTGTGCCGATGTTCCTTAATGGCTTAAAG
>JBAVZX010000190.1:0-2540 GCA_049589015.1 Phormidium sp.
ATGAGAAACAGAGGCTTCACCTCTTGGTGCAAGATTTCAGTATAGCTTGGTTCCTGAATCTAACAACTTTTGAAAAAACACCCCCCACAGTATTTTATAGATGCCTAAATTTTCCATTAATCCAAAATTAGCAATTCCAAAAAAATGACAAATTTTATTCCTAACTATTATTCATTGATTCCACTTGAAAATCTAAAGCTGTAATAGTTGGAACGCCAAGTAATACAGCAAATTGACCGCCATCACCAAAGCCTAAATCGCTGCCATTTTGGTTATAAAACAAACTGCCATTAACAGAATTGTAAACCATTAACGCATTGCTTGTTTCTGCTGATAAATCATCACTAACAGTAGCAAAAACAGTGGAAAAGTCTGTCACTCCCGAAACTAAAGAGAACAATTGTTTCGATAGCAGAATTTTATCTTTCCCCGAAGTAAAGTCAGTGATAGTGTCTATTCCAAGAGATCCGTTGAAATTAGAAACAGCATCTACTTCTGGAAGCACAACAGTACCATCAGGCATGACAACTAATGATGGAGGCGTGTGAAAGTAGAAAGTATTGCTACCAGTGCCACCAGTCAGGACATCATTCCCAGATTCACCTATGAGGAAGTCGTCACCATCTCCCCCATCTAGATAATCATCCCCTGCATTACCTGACAAATAATCATTGCCATTACCACCATAAATGGTGTCATTGCTTTTACTTCCGTAGTCATTTAAATCTCCGTAGACAATATCATCGCCGTCACCACCATAAATTTCGTCGTTACCCCCTCCTCCTTGAATATAGTCGTCTCCTGCAAAACCAAAAATACGTTCGATTTGTTCACTGTCTTGATCGCTACCGATCAAAATATCCATAAAATCCGTACCCAGGATATCAGCCACAGAAACTATCCTCAAAGAAATCGGCTCATTAGCATCTACAAGGCTAATTTCCTGTTTCTGGAATATATCAGGCGTAGATGTAGTGTTATCCATGTCAGTCATGTCTAGACCTCCTAAGTAAATCAGTAAAATTCCTCAGTAATTTTGTTACTAACATGGAAAGTAGTGAATAAAGTTCAGTATTTATGCTGAAATGCTATTTTAGTGACTCCACTATCTATGTATATGTACTGAATTTGCTTAAGATTAAGGTTAATATTTTTAGTAGGCGAGAAGAGTTAGTATAGTAAATTAGTAGATTATTGCGTTTGTACTTAAGTGAAATTACTAAAAGATTTAAAAGCTATTGTTACCAAATTAAAAAATTAAGCTTGGTTTTTTCGACTTATTAGATTAGTTTTTGTAATCATAATTCTATTTAATTAAAGTAATTCTAATGATTCTAGAGCGCCAGTCCAGTAAAAACTCTTGACAGAAAAACCAACATAAGTGAAGTAGGGGCGAAGCATTCGGGCGACAATTTATTGTACAAAACCCAAGATTTTTTGCCCGAAGAATGCTTCGCCCTTCCAAGATCTGCTTAACCGAGCAGTATTACTTTCTAAGCATGGGGTGGCTTCAGTCACTTGTAAAGCGGTGTACATTGCCACGCTTGCCAATGTTGAACACTTGTAACCCAAGTTGCTAGTTATCATCCGTAGGGTGCGTCAGAACTAAAAATTACTGTTACTTGCCCAAAATTTTCGGTCTGACGCACCCTACAAACCACAATTTTACCCAAAATTAATAACTAGCAACTTGAGTTAGTTATTCAAAAATCCGGTTTCTCTGGTTAAATTTACCAATACAAGAAACCAGGTTTTTAGCTGTGGCGAAGGGTCAAAATTTTATAACTAGCAACTTGAGTTAATAGCGAATGCGGGGATCGATGTAGGCGTTGACAATATCAATTAAAATGCTGGCAGCTACTACAATAGCGGCGAAAAACACCATGATTCCTTGAACGGTTGGATAATCTCGCTCAGAAATTGCTTGATATAGTCTACTACCTAATCCCGGCCAAGAAAAGGTAACTTCTGTTAAAACTGCACCCCCCAACATAGAAGCAAAAGTCAAACCTAAAACAGTAATTACTGGAATCAAAGCATTTTTCAAAGCATGAGATATGAGAATTTTTCTTTCAGAAATTCCTCTGGCTCTAGCCGCTTCCACATAATCTGCTTTTAGAGTTTGGCGCAGATTTACCCTAACAATTCGCTCAAAAATTCCGCTGATTAAAAATCCTAAAGTTAAACAAGGAAGTGCTAGATAATGAAGAGAAATTAATAACTCATTGATATTACCATTGAGGATACTATCCAGGGTGTATAAACCTGTAATTGTGGGAGGTGGAGGATAGGCTAAAGAAAACCGACCATTAGGAGGAAACCAACCTAATTGAACGGCAAAAATCAATTGTAAAATCATCCCAAACCAAAACAAGGGAATGGCGTAAGTAATAATCCCAAATAACCTGCCGCTAACATCAAAAGCTGTATTTGGTTTAGAAGCAGAAATAGCACCAAAACCAACTCCAACAATTAGGGCTACCGCCATGCCAAAAGTTGCTAATTCTAAAGTTGCAGGAAAGTGTTGTTGAATAATTTCT
>JBAVZX010000191.1:0-5344 GCA_049589015.1 Phormidium sp.
GAATTAGCTTTGATTGCTGGAATTTTGACAGCTTTTTTGTTAACAATTACCTTGGATTTAGCACAAAAAACTCAAAGCAAAAAGCGACAAGTAGAACTAATCAATAAGCAACTAGAAAAACAAATTATTGAGCGACGTAAATTCATTGAAGAGATTTCCCAATCTCAACAACAGTATGAATCCTTAGTTAATTGGATTGAAGGGATTGTTTGGGAAGCGGATGGGGAAACTTTTCAATTTACTTTTGTCAGCCAAAAAGCAGAGCGATTATTGGGTTATCCCTTAGAAAAATGGATTGAAGAACCAAATTTTTGGATTAATCATATCCATCCAGAAGACCGAGAATGGGCGGTAAAATTTTGTGTGATTAACCTCCAACAAAAGCGGGATTACGAGTTTGAATATCGGATGATTACTAATGATGGCAGAGTAGTTTGGTTGAGAGATCTTGTGAATGTAGTCATCGAAGATACTAAACTAGTCAAAAGACGGGGAGTGATGATTGATATTACTGACCATCAGCAAGCTAAAATAGCACTTCAAGAAAGTGAAGAACGTTGGCAATTGGCATTACGTGGTAATAATGATGGAATTTGGGATTGGAATATTAAAACAAATGAAGTTTTCTTTTCTAATCGCTGGAAAGAAATGTTAGGTTATCCAGAAAATGAAATTTCTCATCATCTTAGTGAGTGGGAAAAACGAGTACACCCGGATGACTTAATGCAGGTTAAGGAACTAATACAAGCACATTTTGCCAAAGCAACACCGTTTTATATTTCGGAACACCGAGTTATTTGTAAAGACGGAAGTTACAAGTGGATTTTAGATCGAGGTCAAGCACTGTGGGATGAAAATGGTCATCCGATTAGAATGACAGGTTCTCATACTGATATTACCCAACGCAAGCAAATGGAGGAAGCTTTACATCAAGCTAATGAAGAACTTAAAGGTTGGGTAAATCAGCTAGAACAACGTAATCAAGAAATAATTAGACTTGGGGAACTCAGTGATATTTTACAAGCTTGTTTGACAGTTGAGGAAGCTTACAAAGTAATTGCTCAAATGCTACGACCTTTGTTTCCTAATATGTCCGGTGGGATTTTTATTACTAGCGCTTCTCGCAAGTTAGTTGAGGCTGTGGCTGTTTGGGAACAAGAAGCCGAAATTTCCCAGACGAGAGAAGTAAAAAGAATAGATTATTCAGTAAATTATAAACAAATTTCTCTTTCAGATTCTTTCCCTAGCCAACAACTATTTCCACCTCATGAATGTTGGTCTTTAAGACGTGGTAGATTGCATTTTACAACTAGCAAAAATAGAGGCTTAATTTGCAAACATATCCATTCTCGTCCGGCGGAATCTCTGTGCGTTCCGATGATGGCGCAAGGAGAAGCTTTAGGGATACTTTACTTAACTGCAAAACAGCGAGGACAAATCACAGAAACCAAACAGATATTAGCAGTGACAGTTGCTGAACATATTGCTCTGGCTTTGGCTAATTTGCGATTGCAAGAAACATTACAACATCAAAGTATTCGCGATCCATTAACAGGATTATTCAATCGTCGTTACTTAGAAGAATCTTTAGAAAGAGAGTTACATCGAGCAGCTAGAATCAAACAGACTTTGGGGGTAATGATGCTTGATGTTGATCATTTTAAAAAATTTAATGATACTTTTGGTCATGATGCATGTGATGCGGTGTTGCGGGAGTTGGGCATATTTTTGCGAAAAAATACCCGTGGGAGTGACTTTGCTTGTCGTTACGGTGGTGAAGAATTAACGTTAATTATGCCGGAAGCTTGTTTGGTGGATATTAAGGAACGAGCCGAAATTTTGCTCCAAGGTGTAAAATGTTTAAATTTGCAACATCAAGGTCAGCATTTAGGTATAATTAGTTTTTCTATTGGAGTGGCGGTCTATCCAGAACATGGAATTACAGGAAAAGAATTAATTCAGGCGGCTGATACTGCTTTATACGTTGCAAAGAAAGAAGGGCGCGATCGCGTTAGTATATCCCATTAATATTAGACCATAGGCAAAAGATTAATTTTTTTTTATTTTCTATAATTTATTTAACAAACGGAATTTTATTTTTAAAACTGTTAAATTATTCTTTTAATTGCCAAAGTAGCGAGTTTTATTTGCTAAATTATATTTACCTAAGCTTGGTTATGCAGGTAGTTATACAACTCTGATGATTAGCCCAAATTAGCGTACTAAACTACTTTACCAAGATTCTCTTCAGAGAGGGCATTTAGTTAATAACACCAGTATAAATAAAATGGAACCTAATCAAAATCACCAACCAGAAGAACTGCGATTTTTAGAAAAAATCGTCATCGAATATGGTGAATTAAACCAACAGCTATCAGTAAGGGAAACTTTGGTTGCCAAGCGACAAGTAAAACCCAATTTGCCAACGGTCAAGAACCAGTTGGAAACACAACTTGCTCATAGTATCCTAGAATTGCGGCAAGCTTATCAGGAAATTCAACTTCAAATTATTGAGAATGAGCGGAACCAAAAACTTATTCAAGAGCAAGCAGAACTGATCAATTTAGTTCATGATGCCATCCTGATTCGAGACTTAAATAACATAATTAGCTTTTGGAATCAAGGGGCAGAAAAAATGTACGGTTTCCCCGCAGATGAAGCTATAGCTAAACCTTATCATAGTCTGCTAAAAACTAAATTTCCCAGACCTTTTTCAGAAATACAAGCTGAAGTTTTCCAAAAAGGAGGCTGGGAAGGAGAATTAGTTCATACTAAAGCTGACGGTACTCAAATAGCAGTTTGCAGCCGTTTGGTATTGCGAAAAGATGCGAAAAATCAACCCCAAGAAATTATCGAAATTAATAAAAGTTTTACACAGGTTATACAGGGAGCAGAAGAAAGTTTGCAGAAAACTAATCAAAAACTAACTCGCTGGATAAGAGAACTTGAGTCCCGCAACCAAGAGATTATTCTCTTAGGTGAAATGAGTAATATTTTGCAAGCTTGCTTAACGACTGAAGAAGCTTATAACACAGTTGCTCAGTTAATTGAGCCATTGTTTTCTAATATGTCAGGAGCAGTATTTGTGATTAGCAACTCCAAACAATTAGTTTCTGCTGTTGCTAGTTGGGGCGATGCTAGTGCCACTACGGAAATGCTATTTACACCGAATGAATGTTGGGGATTGCGACGTGGGCGATCGCATCTAATGGAATCTTCTCATAGTGCAATTAACTGCAAACATAGCCGCCACAATAGCCCAAATGTTGAATCGTTTTGTGTCCCGATGATGGCACAAGGAGAAGCATTAGGAATTTTATATTTAAGCGCAACTGAAACCGGAATTCTTACCCAGTCTAAACGAGAATTAGCAATAACCGTAGCTGAACAAATTGCTTTATCATTTGCCAACTTAAAATTACACGAAGCTTTGCAACAACAAAGTATTCGCGATTCTCTCACAGGTTTGTTTAATCGACGTTATTTAGAAGAATCCTTAGAAAGAGAAATTAGTCGCGCCGAACGCAAGCAACAAAATCTGGGGATCATTATGTTAGATGTCGATCATTTTAAACAATTTAATGACACTTTTGGTCATGATGCTGGAGATACTCTGCTCCGAGAATTAGGAATTTTTATCAAGAAAAATATTCGTGGTTCTGATATTGCTTGTCGCTTTGGCGGAGAGGAATTAATATTAATTTTGCCAGAAGTTTCTTTAGAAGTTACCGTACAAAGAGCCGAACAAATTCGCGAAGGAATTAAACATTTAAATTTACATAGTCGTCATCAACAATTAGGAACAATTACCCTATCTTTAGGAGTCGCAAATTTCCCCCAACATGGTATGACAAGCGAAATGGTAATTCAAGCAGCTGACTCAGCTTTGTATCAAGCTAAGGCACAAGGGCGCGATCGCGTCATCGTCGCCAGTTAAACAGAAGGCTATTCTGAAGGCAGAAAGCTGAAGGACAAATTTCTCACCATCTCCGTCTCTCTTCTTGCCCATGTCCCCATGTCCCCTGCTGTCTCAATGTAATTTAAACATCCTATCCTGGGGGAGGGGATGCTAACCTAGAGGAATGAGTGGGATTTTGTAGGGAAATTAAGCCGCAGGAAAAGGCAATAACCCGGAATCCCATTCTGGTTTAACATCAATTAGAGGAATCCAACATGGTTGCTACCCCGGAAAAGTTGCAACAGTCATCTCTACAGTCAGATGCCAAAGATCGGGTTGCTGTATTGCTGATGGGTTACGGTGAAGTAGAAAGTTACGAAGATTTCGCTAACTACAACGAACAAGCATTAAATTTACTTACCGCTAAGTTTGCCCCGGTACCAACCTGGATTTATCCCCCATTAGCTAAAATCTTGGCAATTTTCGATCGCCATGAGTGGGGACATCAACACGATCAATTTATCTCCCCACACAACGCGATTTTTGAACAACAAAGAGCCGGGATTGAAAAGAATTTACAGGAAAAATGGGGCGATAAAATTAAAGTTTTCAAAGCTTTTAACTTTTGCGCTCCCTTTTTGCCAGAACAAGTGATTACCGAAATTAAAGCCGAAGGATTTGACAAAATCTTGATTTATCCTTTGTTAGTTGTTGATTCTATCTTTACCAGTGGTATTGCCGTTGAGCAGGTTAACAAAGCCCTGGCAAAATTAGCAGATGATGAAGAGCATTGGGTGAAAGGACAGCGTTACATTCCCTCTTTTTACAATGAGCCAGGTTACATTAATTTGATGGCTCAATTAGTAGAAGAAAAAATTGCTCAAGAATTAGCAAACTCTTATTTGCCTTCACAAATTGGCATTGTCTTAATGAATCACGGTTGTCCTCACAAAGCGAAAGGTTTCACTTCTGGAATTAGCGAAAGTGAAGCACTTTACGAATTAGTTCGGGAAAAACTAATTAACCGTTATCCTTTAATTTCTGTGGGTTGGTTGAACCATGACACGCCGTTGATTGAATGGACACAACCCAATGCTACTGTAGCAGCGCAAAACTTAATTGACTTGGGTGCGAAGGCGATCGTCTTTATGCCCATTGGTTTTGCTACTGAAAATCATGAAACTCTACTGGATGTAGATCATATTATTCATGGTTTGCAAAGTCAAAACTCAAATGTTAACTTTGTACAAATGGCTTGTGTCAACGACCATCCAGAGTTTTTGAAAATGGCAGCAGAATGGGCAAATCCTCAAATAGAAGCTTTGTTATCTGAACAAGCATTAGCAGTAAATTTGCATTCAGCTACTCATCAACATCACCACGATCACGATCATCAACATCATGATGGTCATCATCACGATCATCATCATTAAAAGAAAAGTTCGT
>JBAVZX010000192.1:0-5791 GCA_049589015.1 Phormidium sp.
GGTTTAGCAAAACATGATTGTCCTACTGATGCAGCTTGGCATATTGGTGATAGTTTTACAGAAGATTATCAAGGTGCGAAAGCTGCTGGTTTAAGGGCGATATGGCTAAATCGCAACTAGCGGTGTAAAGTAGATCATTGAAAATCTAAAATCCAAAATCTGAAATCTAAAAACCCTTGACTGATGGCTTACAAATTACTTTTTGTCTGTTTAGGTAATATCTGTCGTTCTCCTTCGGCTGAAAACATTATGAAACACTTGGTTAACCAAGCTAGTTTAAGCAAAGAAATTATTTGTGATTCGGCGGGAACTTCTAGTTATCATATTGGTAGTCCTCCAGATCGGCGGATGAGTGCCGCAGCTAAACTGAGAGGAATTCAATTAGTAGGTGAAGCGCGTCAGTTTCAGAGGTCAGATTTTGATAAGTTCGATTTAATTTTGGCAATGGATCGAGAAAATTACCGGGATATTTTGGCGATCGATCGCTCCCGGCAATATCAAGATAAAGTGAAACTGATGTGTGATTTTTGTACCAGGCATGACTTTAAAGAAGTACCTGACCCTTATTATGGTGGCTCGGAAGGATTTAATCAGGTAATTGATCTTTTATTAGATGCCTGTGAAGGTTTGCTTAACTACATTGTCAGTCAGAAAAAGTAAAGGATATAGGGTGCCTGACCAGAGCCGAATAGAATGTTTTAATTAATACTTAATTCAACTCAAATATTGCACCCTAACTCTCAAATCTCATCAGATTTACTATTCAATTAAACGCTGTTCAATAGCGATCCTTACTAGTTCTGCTCGGTTACTGGTTGTGGTTTTTCTGAGCAAACCACTGACGTATTTTTCGATAGTTCTAGCACTCAAATGTAGCCGATCGCCAATTTCTATATTTGATAACCCGCGAGTAATTAATTCTAGGACTTCTTTCTCTCGTTTACTCAAATTCCCAATAGTCACAGCAGTTTGGGCATTTGTGTGAGCATTTCCTGATAATGTGGGTGTCTGCATTCGTAAATGCCACTCAGTTTGCATGATTTGCGATCGCTCGAGCAAATTCCGAATAATTGCTCCCAATTCGTGAATTTCAAAAGGTTTGGGTAGATAGGAATCACACCCCAACTTATAGCCGCGAATTCGCTCTTCTGTAGAATTTTTTTCCGTTAAAAATACAACTGGCAACAAACGAAATTCGGGACGTTGACGAACTTGCCGCACTAATTCATAGCCGTCCATTCGTGGCATCATGATGTCTGTGACCACTAAATGAGGATGGTACTTTTCAACTAACTCCAGCGCCGCTTGACCATCCTCAGCCGCTATTACTGAGTAGCCACACATCTCTAAATATTCACTTACAAAAAGACGCATCGGCAGATCGTCATCTGCAACTACGATTATCAAGGACATGAGGGTAAAGGTGGCTAGGACACTTAACCCATAGAATAGGCTAAGTCTAAATCAAAAGTTATGGCTATCATCATCTCCCTTACGAAAAATGCTTAGGCAAAAGTTAACGTGATAGCTTTTATAACTATTAACATTCTAATTAAAGATGTTGCTGACTACTGACCAATGAAGGAAAACCAAGTTAAACGGAAACTTCAGCAAGGCGAAGTTGTAATTGGGCCATTTATTAATTGTGCCTATCCTGCGTTCATGGAAATTTGTGGACACGCCGGGTTTGACTTCGCGATTATTGATATGGAACATGGGCCGTTACACACTCTGGGAGCAGAAGATCTCTGTCGAGCAGCTGATTGTGTGGGACTTGGTGCGATCGTCCGAGTTCGCAAAAATGACCCTCCACAAATTCAACGCGCCCTTGATATTGGCAGTGCTGGTGTCCAAGTACCACAAATTGAAACTAAAACAGATGCCGAAGCAGTTGTACGTAGTGCCAAATATTACCCATTGGGTAGTCGTGGTCTTTCTTTAAATACCCGTGCAGGAATGTATACTGCCGCAGGTACAAAAATTATAGACAAATTGAACGCAGAATCTTTAGTAGTGGTTCATGTTGAAGGTAAAGGAGGTGTAGAAAATTTGGCAGAGATTGTCAGTGTTCCTCACATTGATGTTGTCTTTCTTGGCCCTTATGATTTGTCCCAGTCTTTGGGAATTCCCGGACAGGTGGGCGATCCTCGTGTAGTCGAGTTAATGAAACAATGTATCACTAAAATTCGCAATGCTCAAAAAGCTGTGGGTACATTTGCTGATAACCCAGAAACGGCTAAGTTATGGATTAATGCTGGGGTGCAGTACATTGCTTTAGGCGTGGATGTGGCGATTTTTCTTCGCGCTTGTCAGGCATTGGTGACAGCAGTCAGAAGTTAGTTAGATTAAGTATGTTTGCTTGGTAAAATTTCCTATATCATAAGTTGTGCTTTTTTGTTGTCCATTTAACAACATTTTTTTGAGGAGCTTTTATAATGGAAAAATATGACCCCGAAAAATATTAGGGGATCAATAATAGCAAGGAAAATTACTATGCAAACATTATTAGGTTCAACGGAATTGCAATATGCAATGATGTTTACATTGCAACGAGTCGATCGCATTCGTTTAGCAGATTTCCAACCATTTTTTAACGACCTGCCTGTAGATCCTTACATTAAAGGTAAATACCGCCAAAGAAGATTGTCGCGGTTTAAAGTGTCATCCGATGAAGTAGTCAAACTACCTCATGGTCATTTATTTCAAAGTAAAAACTACAACCCTTTAGTAGGTGATGTAAAACGAGAATACGCCGAATTAGATGATGGGTTAATCGCATTAGTTGAATTTAAAAAACTACTATTTGCCTTCAGTGATTTTTGCTTTCTTAACTCAGTAGCCTTAGAAATAGGAGTGCATCAAATTCGCACTACTTGTTCACCAGATAATTTTGGCAACCCAGCACCAGAAGGCATCCATAGAGATGGCACTGATTTAATTGGGATTTTTGCAGTAGATAGACAAAATATTCAGGGCGGGGAAACCCATTTATATAAAACTCGCAAACAAGACCCGGTTTTCAAACAAGTTTTAAATCCGGGTGAATTACTATTAGCAAACGATCGGGAATTTTTCCACTACACCACACCCATCAAACCCTTAACCGAAGGCATCGGCACCAGAGACGTATTTGTATTAACTTGCCCTAGTTTGATTGAAGATTGAGTAGAAGGGAACAAGGGGACTAGGGGGCAGAGTGTTCCATTTTCTCCTCTGTACCCCTGCCCTGCACCCCCGCACCCTATCTCCCCATCTCCCGATCTCCCTTGAGGGGAGTTTCGCGGTTAAATTTTAGATGAATGGAACGAATTTGTTGGCCATCGGTGGCAATTGCTTCGATCGGAAAATCCAGGCAGCCATCTTGGAAAGACAGCTGAAAACGGAATGTGCCATCTGAATTTGCCTTAATAGGACGACCTCCGATGGTTATTACCGCATCGGGTTCTGTAGCGCCATAAACTATGAGTTCTGCATCTGCCATTAACCAAAATTGGCGGGAACTTTCCGGTACAGCGTCCGGGGAAAAACCGACTCCTGATGCCCATTTGCCGATACCAGAGGGGAAAATATAAGAGCTAACTGATTGTGCTGCTAAATTTGCCGTTGGCTGTATGCCGAAAAAGGAGTCATGGAAGCCGTTACCTGGGGTGGCAGTTGTTTCGGAAGTGGGAGAACCTAAATCTAAAAATTGCTTGTGTTCTAGTTCTTCTTCCCAAGGAATGGTGATGAATTGATCGTTTGACCAACTGGAGGGATAGAGAGGGGGTACATGGATCGAGTTTGATCTAGCTAAGATGAGCCAACGACCATCATTAGTAAGGTAGCCGATTTCTAAGATGTAGTCGCGATCGCTCACTGGAACAGGCAAATACCATTCCCGCCCCATTTCTTCGCACTCAAATTCCTGAACACTGTGAGGATTTTGGTAATCCATATCTACATCAGTGACATCATAGAATCGCAAAGCTAACGTGGAACCGCCCTGTTGCCGCAATTCTTCTTTATGTCGGCTAGGTATATCCCAATAAGCGTAAGCCCACTGAGGATCGCGAGGCATCAGGACAATGCGACTGTGATCGTAACCAGATGGTAAGTCGGGAAGTCCTTCATCTACTGCGGCTAAGATTTGTGGGGTTAATTCTTCTGATCCGAGATTAAATTTGGCGGCTTCTATTTGGAACTGAGCAGGATCGCTATCATCAATAATTGACGGCTGATCATTTACTTTGGTAACGACAGCACCTAAAGCACCTAAAGCACCTAAAGCACCTAAAGCACCTAAATCAATTTCTGTGGCTGGCAAAACATCAGACACAATTTTTAATGGTTCCGATCTAGCTGCTATTAACCAATTGTCATCATTAGTAAGATAGCCAATTTCTGCGACATAATCTCGGTCAATCAGAGGTATGGGCAGTAATATTTGGTTAACTGGTTCATCCACAGAAAATTGTTGGAAAATTTGCGGGTTGTCTTCAGCCAAATTTATTTCTGTGGCATCATAAAGTCTGACTGCTAATTGTGTACCGCCTTGTTGTCGCAATGCTTGTTTATGGTCGAAGGAAATTTGCCAATTAGCGAGGGCTTGATGAGCATTTTCTGGGGTCAGGCTGATAGTGCTATTCCAGTCTATTGTTGTAGTATTTAATGTTGGCGGAACTTCGATAATTTCTGTGCTAATTTCTGTTTCTGGTGACACTGAGGAAACTATGTGGATCGGTGCTGATCTGGCCAATAATAACCAGCGATTATCATCTGTTAAATAGCCAATTTCGGCGGCATAATCCCGATCGCCCACAGGTATTTCCAGTAACATCTCATTAGCCTGTTCATCCACCGCGAACTGTTGAAAAATTTGCGGTTCTTGCTGAGATAGGTCTATTCCGGTAACATCATAAAGCCGCAATACTGGCTGGATTCCGCCTTGTTGCTGCAATGCTTGTTTATGATTGGATGAGACTTGCCAATTAGCAATAAGTTGGTGAGGATTTTCTGGTGTTAGGGAAATGCTGCTAGTAATGGGAGTTGAGCCTACGGCGGCGGCGACTCCGGGGGCTAGGTCAATTTCTGTGCTTGGGGGAATGTCGGCGGTAATTTTTATTGGTGCGGATCTGGCTAATAATAACCAGCGATCGTCTTCGGTTAAATAGCCGATTTCTGCGGCATAATCGCGATCGCTAACTAATATTGGCACTAACATCTGGCTAATTGGTTCATCCAGATTAAATTGTTGGAAAATTTCCCAATTTTCTGTGGCAGTTTGGGTAATTGCAGTTACATCATAAAGCCGTAATGCTAGCTGTCTACCGCCTTGTTGTTGCAATGCTTCTTTATGTTCATCTAATACTTGCCAAGCTGCCAGGGCTTGTTGGCTGTCAAATTCTGTCAGGTTAATGGTGCTGGTAGTAGGTGTTGGGGTGACAGCCAGGGTGGGAATAGTAGAGGCAATTTCGGCAGTGGGTGATATAGATGGAACTATGCGTGTTGGAGCAGATCTGGCTAACAATAACCAGCGATTATCATCTGTTAAATAACCTATTTCTGCGACATAATTGCGGTTAGTTTCTGGTATAGCCACTAACATTTGGGTGGCTTCTTCATTTACTGCAAATTGGGGAAAATTCGCCGCAATTTGCTCATCTATAAGAGTTTCTGTGACATCATAAAGCCGCAATACTAATTGTGTACCGCCTTGTTGTTGTAATGCTTGTTTGTGCCGATTTGATACTTGCCAAGCGGCGAGGGCGAGTTGACTGCTTTGGGGTGTGAGAGTGATGCTGCTGCCCCAGTC
>JBAVZX010000193.1:0-10298 GCA_049589015.1 Phormidium sp.
CAGCTTGCACCGCCTCAAAACCATAACCTTGATTTCGGTAAGCAGCAAACACCTCATAACCAATTTCTAAACTTCCCGACTCATCAGGCTTACCACCAAAACCCAAATCACCAATTAAACAATTTCCTTGACTTTGAATCATTAACCAAACACCCCAACCCAACATTGTCGGATCATCCACCAGCATTTGAGCATACATGGGTAAAAAATCTTGCACCTCCGTTTTTTGCCAATCTTCCGGTACACGCGCCCCCAAAATTTCAGCTACTCGCGACGGATTAAAAATACTAGCTTCCGCTACTTCCAAAGGGCATGGAATTAACTTTAAGCGTGCCGTTTTGATTCGCCAACTGCTGGCAGGATGATCTTTAGACATTTTCTTCAACGTAACCTTGGATATTTTCTGGTTCAAACTGACGGAGAATATTAGTAGCTCGGCGCGTCAGAGTTTCCGAGCCTCGGACTACAATTAAGTATTTACCAGCATTTAAACGATTGCGATAGGGCAAAGCATCTCCACCACCAAAGATTAAACCAGTTCCCCCACCAGAAAAAATACTGCCCATTCCCCCACCGATAGCCCCTAAAACCCCACCAATTAAATGATTGCCGACTTCACCAGCCCAAGCAAAGGTGTTTAATTGCGTGATGACGCTAAAGGCAGTACCAGCCACAAAACCAAACGGCACTAACCAAAATGCCATGAATTTGGCTTGTTTAATTGCTTGTTCATTGGGATCAATTAAACCAAACTCATCAGCACTTTTGTACCCCCTGCCTAAGATGGTGACTTTATCCATCGCAAAACCTTCTTTTTCTAAGGCAGAGTAAGCTGCTTCCGCCTGAATGCGATCTCGCAAAACGGCAACGAGGTAATTCATAGAGATAATACACAGTGGCTACTTTTAACAGAGTACCAGCGATGGGGAACTCCAGGGGTAGGGGGAAAGAGGTGCAGGGGAGAAATAAATTTACCCTTTACCTTTACTCTTTACCTGAGATCTTGCACCACTCTCAACAAGACTTGAAAAACCGGGTTTCTTCACGGAAAATCTAGGGTTTCAGGTTTAGTTATTGGCAAGAAACCCGGTTTTTAGCCTTGGTGCAAGATCTGAGTCAACCTTTCTTCCCTGTTCCCGATTCCCTTCATATAAAAACTTTTTAGCGAATATTAGTTGGTAATGCCGTTTGCCATTAGAATGACCTACTGTAGGGATTTTTCAAGGTGGCAAACTAGCTTTAATCTAAATTGGAAGGGCTTCCGAGCCAATAAAGACAAGATGCCATCTCTACAGGTAACTGCAAATATTGCTGTAATCAATATTGATTGGCGGCATAAAAATTCCGCTTTAAACTCACTTACTACTCATGTCAAAGGTTCTCGTCTCTGATCCAATAGACCAAGCTGGCATCGACATCTTATCCCAGGTAGCCCAAGTTGACGTAAAAACCGGGCTACCCGCAGAAGAGTTGGTGAGGATCATTCCCGAATATGACGCGCTAATGATCCGTTCAGAAACTCGCGTCACCCAAGAAGTGATCGCAGCTGGTAAACAGCTGAAAATTATTGGTCGCGCAGGTGTTGGTGTTGATAATGTAGATGTGCCAGCGGCAACCAGACAAGGTATTGTCGTAGTTAACTCCCCGGAAGGTAACACGATCGCCGCAGCTGAACACGCGATCGCCCTAATGCTATCACTCTCTCGTCTGATCCCCGATGCCAACGCCTCAGTTAAAAGTAGAAAATGGGAACGTAAACGCTTCGTTGGCGCAGAAGTGTACAAAAAAACTCTCGGTATTGTTGGGCTAGGTAAAATTGGCTCTCACGTAGCCGCAGTAGCCAGGGCAATGGGTATGAAACTATTAGCATTTGACCCATTTATTTCTACTGAACGTGCCGAACACATCGGTTGTCGTTTAGTAGATATGGATCTGCTATTCCGGGAAGCTGATTATATTACCCTGCATATACCCAAAACTCCAGAAACTACCCATTTGATCAATGGCGAAACTTTAGCCAAAATGAAACCCACCGCCCGCTTGATTAACTGTGCTAGGGGTGGGATCATTGATGAAGCAGCTTTGGCAGAAGCAATTAAACAAGGTAAAGTTGCCGGGGCCGCTTTGGATGTGTTCGAGAACGAACCTCTGGGTGAGTCGCCGTTATGCGACATGGGGAAAGAAGTTATTCTCACTCCTCACTTGGGCGCTTCTACCGCTGAAGCACAGGTGAATGTGGCGATCGATGTAGCCGAACAAATCCGCGATGTATTATTAGGATTACCCGCCCGTTCCGCAGTCAACATCCCTGGTTTGTACCCGGATGTTCTGGAAAAACTCAAGCCTTATCTACGACTAGCAGAAACTTTAGGCAATTTAGTTAGTCAACTCGCCGGAGGAAGAGTCGAAAGTCTCAACGTCCATTTGCAGGGAGAATTGGCCAGTAATGACAGTAAACCTATAGTAATCGCAGCTTTGAAAGGTTTGCTTTACCAAGCACTGCGAGAACGAGTTAACTACGTCAACGCTAGCATTGAAGCTAAAGAACGGGGAATTCGCGTCATTGAAACGCGAGATACCACAGTGCGTGACTATGCTGGTTCCTTACATTTAGAAGCAAAGGGATCTTTAGGCGAACACTCAGTTACAGGCGCTTTGTTAGGTGATGGGGAAATTCACATTACAGATATTAATGAGTTCCCGATCAATGTGCCACCAACTCACCATATGCTATTTACTCTGCACCGGGATATGCCAGGAATTATCGGCAAAATTGGTTCTTTACTAGGCAGTTTTAATGTCAATATTGCCAGTATGCAGGTAGGTCGCAAAATTGTTCGCGGTGATGCGGTAATGGTTTTGAGTCTCGATGATCCCCTACCGGAAGGAGTTTTAGCTGAAATTCTCAAAGTTCCCGGAATTCGCGATGCCTACACAGTAACTTTGTAAATTTTAGATTTTAGATTTGGGATGTGAGATTTTTATATGATCTAAGGGAACAGGGAATAGGGAATAGGGAACAAATATTTCTCTTACTTATTTCCGGTTTAATCTAAAACTTAATCGATTTTAGATTTTTAGGTTCCATTCCAAATCCCAAGTCTAAAATCTAAAATCTAAAATCCAAAATTGGTAGGCTGGGTGTTAATCTATCGCGTAATTTTTCAAACATGGCAAACAGTTGGTGGGAACTACAAATTTTCTGCGATCCAGTTTTAGAAGAAGTAATATTTTGGCGATTAGAAAAATTTGGCTGTCGGGGAAGTGCTAGTGAAATTAAAGGTCATCATTGCTTGGTTAAAGGTTACTTACCGCAAGAACAAGCAGAATTATTGGATTTAGCGGCGCTTTCTCTGTGGTTACGTCAAGATGCCCTGGTTTTGGGTTGGCCATTACCCTCTATACAATGGCATTTAATAGATGAGGAAGATTGGTCAAGTAGCTGGAAAGCACATTGGCAACCTCAAGAAATTGGCGATCGCTTTTTAATCAACCCCGCTTGGCTACCTATTCCCACTGACATCGAACGAGTTGTCCTCCGCCTCGATCCCGGCGTGGCTTTCGGTACTGGTAATCATGCTACCACTCAGCTTTGCTTAGAAGCTTTGGAAATGCGTTTAACCGATCCTGAAACTGATGCTCAAATAGTCGTGGCAGATATCGGTTGTGGTTCTGGTATCCTCTCTCTAGGCTCGGTGTTACTCGGTGCCCACAGGGTCTATGCTGTGGATACTGATCCTTTGGCGGTGCGTTCTGCCCGCAGCAACCGCACTCTCAACCATGTCTCTTCGGAACGTTTAATTATCGAACTGGGAAGTGTCGATCGCTTAAAGCAATTAATCGATAGTCCAGTAGATGGTATTGTCTGCAATATCCTTGCTGAGGTGATCATTGACTTGATCCCGCAAATGAATGCGATCCTTAAATCTACCACCTGGGGCATCCTCAGTGGCATTCTTGTCGAACAAGCAAAACCTGTCGCTGATGTTTTGGAACAACAAGGTTGGATCGTCGCTACTCTCTGGCGCAGACAAGAATGGTGCTGTTTCAATATTCGCCGCATCTAAATTGATTAATAATTTCCCGATCGCTATTAGCTTATTTGACCCATCTAGGTAAAATCCGTCCTCAAAGGACGGGGCTTTAGACCCAAATAATTTGGTAAAAATCTTAAGAAGATTTAAAAAATTGAAATACCATATTTGTAATGAAAATACTTAATTCGTAACACTTCATTCCAGTTAGAAAATTACCGAACTCCAAGAAACTACACACATTAAAGACACTATTATTTACAATTAATCAGCAAGTAGAATACATTTTGTACATAACAATCCGTCTATAATTAAGGTAATCAAGCAAATTTTATCTAGTTAACTGTGACAACTGTCACATAAAATTTGGCAAGTTAGTCACGAAGTAGGTGGATTTTCGCTCACCTAATTCATCCGATAACATCACGTTTAAAGGGCAGGCTGCATCACCACTCCGGCGGGAGTTTTAGAGGATATTTAAAATTGTTGCATAAGAAAAACAGCAAAAATGCCTACCTCTTTTAGAGATTCCAAAGAATCAAAACATATAAAATCATCCAATCCGGCTCTAAAAATTTCTGGTAGCCAACTAGAGCAAATTCCTGTCCGTTACAAAGGATGGGGAATCAGCACAAAAGTTATCAATGGAAAACTGTGGTTACGTTGGCAACACCCCAATGAAAATTTTCCTCGTTATGGTTGTCCAGTAAGTGAGGAAGGTTTGGAAGTTACAATTAACAATGTTAAGTTTCTGATCAATTTAGCCAATAAGCTAGAAGAAGAAGTAAAAACCAAAAGTTTGCACCATCTTAAATCTTCTATTTATTAGCTAATTATTAGCTAAAAATGTCTGTAAATCAGGTACTTCTACCCAAAGTCCAGTATCGTTGGATTTATGAGTTAAATCCATCAATAATTGGGAATAAACCCCTTCTTTTAAGGAAGGTGTCTGCGCTGCGCCGAGATTAATTCCTTTTACCCAATTATCAACAACTCTGATAAAAGGTGCAATTCGGCCATCTGTGTAATTTTTGGGAAAAACTAATCTGTTGGGAATTTCTACTTCCGAAAGGCTTTTTCCTGTGGGTGCAGCTAAGAGACGAAAACCGTGAACATAATCTTTTTGGTTATCGCTACCTAAAACTAGGGTACCGCGATCGCCATAAATTTCCACCCAATGCCCTCGTCCTTGATAAGTTACCGAACTAATACAAATTTGGCAAGGTGTACCATCTGCCAACTCTAGCATCAACATACAGGCATCATCAGCATCCACAGGTTTCATTTCACCTGTGTTGGGGTCGGGACGATCGGGTATAGTGGTAATTAATTTTGCAGATAAACGTTGAATCGGGCCAAATAACCAACTAATATAATCAAAAGCATGGGAAGCTACTGCACCTAATGCACCACCGCCTTGATCTTTTCGGGCATACCAATTCCAAGGGCGTGTTGCATCAGCACGACTAGAAACTAACCAATCTATTTTAATTAATCGCTTTTGTCCCACATAGTTTTCCGCTAACATTTCTGATAGCATCATCCAAGCGGGTACAAAGCGAAATTCAAAATCCATTGTGGCGATCGCACCACGATTGTTCGCCAAGTGATATAATTCTCTAGCCTCAATAGCCGTCAGAGTAGTTGGTTTTTCTAATAATAAATGTTTCCCAGCTTGCAACACCTGACTCGCCATTTCATAATGTAAAAATGGCGGCGTAGAAATACTCACAGCTTGTACTTCCGGCAAAGCCACAATCTCTTCAATAGAAGTACAAGCATAAGGAATATTATATTTAGATGCGATGGTTTTTGCCTTAGCTAAATCGCGATTATAAACCGCAACAACAGCAGTATTTCGGTTGTTTTGTAATCCGGGAATATGGACTTTTTCACCAAATCCAGTTCCCACAACGGCGACACCAAGTTTTGAATTTTGGGCAGATGCTACAGACATGAACTTATCTCAAAAAACGAATAGTTATAGGATAACGGTAAAAATCACCTTGTTTAGCTTTCACAGAGGCTCTAATTACTAAAATTAAAAGACAGATATAAAGAACCATTGATAATAGTATAACCAATGCTGCCAGAGTATTTATTGACCTTGATACAGAAATCCCGATAATAATAGCTAACACCACGAAGTAAATCCCAATAGAAATTTGAAAGTTTAGAGACTCCTTTACGTGATGATTAATAAAAGGGTGTGCCTTTCTCTTAAGCAACCAAATAATTGACGGCCCTAGAAGATTGACAACAGGCAATGATAATAAGCCAGTATACGATACTGGTATCCACAATAGGGAAGTTAGATGAGCCAGCATTGCCCAGATACGAATTTGGTTATCGTTACTTATTGTCATCTTCAGTTATTTCTCGTTATATTCAGGCGTTATCTCTCAGAGATAAGCCAAGTTTAGCATTATTTATTCTTCCCCAAATCCAGTTCCCACAACGGCGACACCAAGTTTTGAATTTTGTGCAGATGCTACAAACATGAACTTATCTCAAAAAACGAATAGTTAAAGGATAGACGTAGAATTCACCTTTTTTAGCTTTGAGAGAGGCAATGATTACTAAAATCAATTGAGCAATAGCTAGAATTACAGTTAATAAAAAACTTAATCCTACCAGACCTAGACCAAACAAGATATTACCACTTTGATTATCATTTGGTTGATCGGGTGCGGTAATTAAAGTTAATCCAATAATTACTCCCACCACTATTAGAATCAGTGCCAGGATAAAATTATAAAGCGTAAAAGAAAGCTGAAAGTTGAGCGACTCTTTTCCTTGTGCATCAATAAACTCATGGTCTTTTCGCTTGTAAAGCCAAACAATTAAAGGGCCAATGATATTAAGAACTGGAAAACTTAAGCCAACAAACATTAAAGGTATCCAAGCTAGGGAAGAAAGATGTGCCCACATTCCCCAATTGCGAATTTCTTCAGTTTCATAATCTTGTGTCATGGCTGATTACTCCAGAGAATTAACTCAGCAGTTATCTCAATTAGTTAAGCCAACTTTAGCATTACTTTTTTCAGTATTGCTCGATCCATTGAATCACTTGATAACCGAGTTGTGTACCGCTTAAGCGATCGATTTCTCGCACACCTGTAGGACTAGTAACATTCACTTCTGTAAGGTAGCCACCAATCACATCCAAACCAACAAAAAATAAACCATCTCGTTTTAATACAGGGGCAACTTGGGCGCAAATTTCGAGTTCGCGATCAGTAATTTCCGTAACTACAGCCTGACCACCCACAGCCATATTACCGCGAAATTCCTGACCAGTAGGAACGCGATTTACCGCCCCAATTGGTTCACCATTAAGTAAGATAATCCGTTTATCTCCTTCCTTAGCAGCGGGTAAATACTCTTGCACCATTACTGGAATGCGACCTTGTAAAGTGCTCAGTTCGATTAAAGAATTGAAATTGCGATCGCCAGATTCCAAAAATAAAATACCTTCCCCCGCCTTACCCCCCAAAGGTTTCAAAACTGCCGCCCCTTTTGCCTCCACAAATTGCCGAATTACCAATTTATCTGGAGTAACAATTGTTTCCGGTATTGCCTCAATAAACTGAAGCGCATACATTTTTTCATTAGCCGCTCTAATGCCTTTAGGAGCATTAATTACCAGAGTTTTTTCAGGATTAATATAATCAAGAATATAAGTAGCATAAAGATAAGGAATCGTCACAGGTGGATCTGTTCGCATAAAAACAGCATCCATACTTTCCAAAGCTTGGAAAATACTTTCTTTTAACTCAAACCAAGGCTGAGTAATCAACCAACGACCATCTACTAATTGTACCGGAGTCAGTTGCACCTTTTGCAAAACCGCCCAAGCTTGACCATTAACCACACTTAAACTTTCCGCCTGGGTAATCCAAACCTCATGACCCAACTGTTGAGCCGCTTCCATTAACGCTACACTGGTATCATGTCCAGGGTCTAACTTTTGAATTGGGTCAATAATAAAAGTAAATTTCATTGTTTTATGATTAGTTCTTAGTCATTGGTCATTGGTCATTGGTCATTGGTGATTTGTAACCGATGACCAACGATTAATGACTATACCAGGAGTGGGTCGAGTTTACCTTGCCTATCTAAAGCATGAAGGTCATCACAACCGCCGATATGCTCGTCGTTAATGAAAATTTGTGGTAAAGAACGTCCTCCGTGAGCACGTTTAGCCATTTCCTTCCGTGCTGCTTCATCTCCATCAATGCAGTACTCAGTAAACTCAACACCCTTTTTGTCCAGCAAATTTTTAGCACGGATGCAGAAGGGGCAAGTACTCCAAGTGTAAATTTCTACGTTAGCGGGCATAGCATCCTTAAATGTTAAGTAATATTACATCTTAATTTAATAGTACAAGTAAATTTAGTCCCCCAGCATATAAAAAGGAAAAAATTAGGACTAGAAGCAATCTCATACTTCCAACCCTAATTTTTAGCCCCACTTCAACCAGAAACCCAAAAACTAATTAGTCTCTCTTAGTCAAACTCTTAAGATGGCTACCATCTCAAAGATTTATTATGCTTGAGCTACGCTGTTGTGTTTACGTAATTTGAGCGCACTAATAGCAACTAAACCCAAAGCCAATGTTGTGCTAGGTTCAGGAATTTTTCTAGGGCCACCACCACCTGTGGATGGGGTACTACCACCTGTGGATGGGGTACTGCCGCCTGTGGATGGGGTACTGCCGCCTGTGGATGGGACAGAGTAATTGACTGAAACAGGTGCGAATCCTGCGAGTTTGCTACTTTCGGTGCGGTTGCTGTCAGGAGTTCCCACGCTGGTTGCGCGTACCCCAAATTCCTGGTTCACAAACATATCCAAGCTCAAAGCTTGCCCGGATTTGCTGGATAAGGTAAAGATGGTCGATTGAAAATCGTCTTTACCCATACCATTAGTACCAATTTCTACCCCAATGTCGAATTTGTGAGTATTCCCACCGCCCGAAAGATTAGCATTGCCAACGCTTTGAACTTCTCCGGCAGGGCCAAATACAGAGGTTGTTACATTTGCACCTGTAACCTTCAGGTCGCTGAGGAAGCTATCATTGGCAATGTTGAAGAAGATTCCGCGTAGGTCGGCAGTATTTTTGTAAGTTGAGTCAGTTACAACGTCAACTTTAAACTGAATTTTGCCTTCTCCTGCTGCTGTGTCATCTAGGGTATATTTAACTTTCAGCATATCCCCTGTGAAATTAACTGTGTCAAAGCTTAGGGAGACAGCATTGGCGGAAGTGAAAGAAGTGGAAGCAATAGCAACAGTACTAGCTAGTAGAGAAGTCCCGATTATGGTTGAGAATGTCTTTTTCATATTAATTGAGGACTGTGCAGACAGACCAAGAACTAGTTTTGGGAAGTGTTTCAACATTTTCATTTAACCGAATTTAGAAGAGTTTGATTACGAGACTAATTTGTGTTAGAGATGCGATCGCCTGATGATCGAGATTAGTTTTTGTAATTATTTGGGGATTGACCCCAAGCTTAGAGTTAAGAAAAAAAGTTTTTTGCTGGTTGTTTAACAGTTAACTGATAAAGTCTACTGCTTTCAAATCTAATCTAATCAATTCACCAAAGCTTTGTCCACAGTAATTAACAATCTTCTTGATATCTTCATATAAGCTCAGAAATGATATTGTTGTATCTTCAATTTTTTGATTATATAGTGATAATTATCTAAGAAAAGTTGCTTAATCTAAAATTTAAAATTACTCCAATAAAACCTCAATTAATCTTTAAAAGATCAGTAATTTTGCGGTTGATTTTTAGGGGGTTATTTGATATGGGAGTGCGATCGCCAATTCTAAAAATAAAAACCAAAAATTTTCTAGTAATACTACGTAATGAATCCCAATTAACTACCTTTGGCACAATAGTCTTCCTTCAGTAAACTTGCGTAAATGGTAGCATAGTCGCCACAAAATATCGATTCGTGCTTTGCTCAACCTGAAAAACGTTGGTCACAATTCATCATCCCGTTAATCCACAGGATTAACGGGATGATGAATTGCTCCATTGAGATAAATTAACCCCGCGATCGCAACAGCGGGTTGTCTTATACTTGTGGTGGAAAACCGTTTACCTAACTTCTGCAAGAAGTCTAGCGACTAGCAACAGCATAATTAACTAATAGGGAGAGTCGCTGACGCAGTGTTTCTAACCCCAGGCGTTCGCTAGCGGAAATAAACAGTGCTTGAGGGAACTCATCTTGCGCCAAGGCGAGGGTGTCGCTGTCTAC
>JBAVZX010000194.1:0-10155 GCA_049589015.1 Phormidium sp.
CTAAATGCTCCCGAAATTGCGATCGATACTTACAATCACATTTGTTGTTTGACAGGAAATGTCAGTGATTTAGCAAATTTGGGAATGTTGTTAGGACAAGAAAAATTAGAAATTTCTATAGAAAATAGGCGC
Organism: Phormidium sp.; assembly: GCA_049589015.1. GTDB lineage: Bacteria > Cyanobacteriota > Cyanobacteriia > Cyanobacteriales > Aerosakkonemataceae > Floridanema. The sequence goes on from JBAVZX010000194.1 coordinate 133, forward strand.
ATTGTGAATGCTTTAATGATGACTTGTGGATTGTATGAAGCATCAGCTAGTTTTGCTGTAAAAGTAGGTTTACCAACTAAATCGGGGGTGAGTGGTGCGTTATTATCTATTGTACCTTCAGCAGGTGCGATCGCTTGTTATAGTCCGGCTCTCGATTATATCGGTAATTCTAAAGCCGGAATATTTTTCTTAGAAAAACTCACCAATTCTCTGAATCTCAGTGTGTTTATTTGATCTTGGTTGTGACTAAAAACTATGAATGACTATCGGATAAATCAACTATTAAAAGATTTGAAAAACCCTGACGAAGAAATACGCGATCGCGCTACGGCAGAACTTTGGCGTATATGGTTTGAGCAAAAAGGTGCGATCGGATTTGAAATAATTCGTCAGGCTCAATTGTTACTAGAAGCCGGGGAAATTAAAGAAGCAGAAATAGCCCTCACCCAACTAATTTCTGACTTACCAGACTTTGCGGAAGCTTGGAATCGACGAGCAGTTTTATACTACTCAATTGGCGAATACAAAAAAGCAATTGCCGACTGCAAAATGGTAATTAAGCTTAATCCGATTCATTTTGGCGCACTTCACGGCTTAGGATTATGTCACGCCGCCATAGGCGAATATCGTCAAGCGATGCAAGCTTTTCACCAAGCATTAGAAATTCAGCCTCATGCCTTAATCAATCAAAAATTAATTTTAGAATGTACCGCTAGATTGAGTTGATTTTATGGCTCTTATAGAGTTAGCCTACTTGACAGCAACTCTACCCTGGTATATTGTTAGTTTGATTTTTGATTTTTTTCAGTAAAATGCTTCTCTCACCTAAATCAATGAAAAAAAACTGGGGAATGGTTTTTTCCATTACCATAAATATTGTATTTTTGCTATATGCAATAGTTTTGATTCCCAAAAAAGGCTTAACTTCTTACTTGATGAGTGAACAATTATTAGGGAGATATTTTAATAACAATACCCAGGAAGTCAAATTTTCTGCTTACTATTTGGATCGGAAAAGTTTATTTGAAATTCTTCCTCAAAGCCCCAATGATATTATATTTTTAGGAGATAGTTTGATCGAACGTTGTGAGTGGTCAGAAATCTTAGAAAATCCCAATATTAAAAATAGAGGAATTGCTGGAGATAATCTTTACGGAATGCTGAAAAGATTAGATCAAGTAACATTTATTCGCCCGAAAAAAATTTTTCTGATGATCGGTATCAATGATGTAATTAGCAATCAAAAATTAGAGGACATAGTGAGAAAATATAGACTAACACTAGCTAATATTAAACAATCAACTCCCAGAACTGAAGTATATATTCAAAGCGTTTTGCCAGCGAACAGTCGGTTTAGAACACCAGTGGATAATAACTTGATTTTTCGGCTAAACCAAGAATTGCAAGTCTTAGCAAGGGAATTTAACTATCAGTATATCGATCTCTATTCGTTTTTTACTATCGACAATGAACTAGCTTATAGGTACAGTAATGATGGCCTGCATTTAAATGGAGAAGGCTATGCAGTGTGGAAAGACATCATCAAGAATTATGTATATTAATTGCTCATAGCTGATATTACCTATTACTGTAATAACAGCTAAAAAGTTGACAAATAATATATAATCAACAGCGATCGCAATTTGTTCTCTTTCTTAAATATCGAACTGTGCTGTTTAACTCTTATGCTTTTATATTCGGCTTTTTGCCGATTACCCTAATAGTCTTTTTTACTTTGACCAAGTTTCGTTTAATTACCATTGCCACAACTTGGTTACTTGTTGCTTCTTTGGTATTCTATGCTTACGGGAACATTGCCTATTTACCACTGTTACTCATCTCCGTGAGTTTTAATTATTTGATTGGCAAGACGATCGAGGAAACCCAACCAAACACAGAGAAAGCAAAATTATTTTTATGGCTGGGAATTTGCTTTAACTTGGGATTACTTGGCTATTACAAATATGCCAATTTTTTTATTAACTCATTAGGTCAATTAATTCAGACCAACTGGCAGATTACTGGAATTATTCTACCCTTGGGAATTTCCTTTTATACCTTTATTCAAATTGCGTATTTAGTAGACACTTATCGCGGGAAAGTTAAACGATCTAATTTTCTCACTTACAGTGTTTTTGTGACATTTTTTCCTCATGTAATAGCAGGGCCAATATCAGATAATAAAGAGGTAATTCCCCAATTTCAAAAATTAAGAAATTATGTCTTTTCTCATAAAAATATGGCAAGGGGTTTAGCCATATTTATTTTAGGACTCGCTAAAAAAGTTTTAATTGGTGATCATATAGCCTCTTGGGTTGCACCTGTATTTAATAACGCTTCTCAAGTCAGCTTTATTGAAGCTTGGGTGGGTGCATTGAGTTATACCTTACAGCTATATTTTGATTTTTCTGGTTACTCTGATATGGCAGTAGGTTTGGGTTTGATGCTTAATATTAAGCTACCAATCAACTTTAATTCACCTTATAAAGCAGTTTCTATTAGTGATTTTTGGCGACGCTGGCACATCACTCTTTCTAACTTTTTAAGAGATTATTTATATATTCCTTTAGGAGGTAGTCGTCAAGGAGAAACGCGCCGCTATGCTAATTTAATAATTACCATGTTATTAGGGGGATTGTGGCATGGTGCGGGTTGGACTTTTGTAATTTGGGGGGCTTTACATGGAATTTACCTATCAATTAATCATTGGTGGAGATTACATGGTAAAACTTTACCTAAATCTGTAGGCTGGACAATTACATTTCTAGCTGTAGTAGTTAGCTGGGTGTTTTTCCGGGCGCGGAATGCCGCTGATGCTTGGCAAATTTTACAAACAATGATTGGTGCAAAAGGTATTGTTATTGCTAGCAATTATGAAAGTTTACTCGGTTGGTTATCTCCCCTTGGAGTGAAATTTAGTCAAAGCTTTCCCTACTTAAAAGGAGGGGGAGAAAGTTTAATTGTCTTAGCTGCATTACTAGTAGGTGTGACAGTTCTACCAAATACTAATCAAATGCTGCAATGGTTTAAACCAAATTTATTATGGGTAATCTCTCTAACTACTATTGCTGCTTTGTGTTTACTATCTTTAAACCGAGTTTCTGAGTTCCTTTACTTCCAGTTTTAGCAATGATTCACAGCAAAAATTATCGCCTGTTTAACTTATTATTTATGCCTTTGGTAGGTTTGAATTTAGCTTCGATCGCTATTTTCAATTTAGTTGTTGATCCTTATGGCGTAATCAAAAATCTAACTGCACCAGAAGAAAACAAACCTAATTTTGCTGGGGACTCTCAGCCGCCAGTAACTCAACCAGAGCCGCAAAAGGTAGAGACTAAAAATAAGCCAAACCCAACGACTTTAGAGCAGAGAAATAAATATAGAGCGGAGCGATTTAAAATAAATTTAGCAACTCTCAGTATTACTAAAATTCAGCCTAAAACTGTATTTTTAGGTACATCGACAGCTTTAAAATTATCTACAGAACACCCAGCTTTAAGATTACAACCAGTTTATAACTTGGCTTTACCTGGGGCGAAAATGCGGGATATTAAAAGTTATTTTGATGATACTTTGGCGAATCATCCTGATTTACAAGAAGTAGTACTCAGCCTGGATTTCTTCGCTTTTGGTGGGCAGAAAAAACTATTAAAACCAACTCCAGAAAATCAGCCAGAAAAGCCCCAAGAAGTAACTGTAGTCAGAACAAATAAGTACAGTGTAACTATTCCTGAATTAGTCAAAATTAATTTCTCTTTGGATACTTTCACTGCTAGCTTAAGGAAAGTTACTTTTCCTGATTTAGCTATACCGCAGTCAAGTGAACAACAACCAAAATTAGAAGGGGAAAAAAAATCTAAGGTTTTAGCAGCCAGAATCGATCGCAAATCCTCTTCTCGTCTCAAATCCAAAAATAGAAAAAAGGTCAGAAAAAACCAAAAAGAGGCAGCCAAGAAAACTAACGAAAAAGAACCTAAAAAATCTCAGAAAAAGGGAACTAAGAAACCCGATCAAAAGTTGGGAAAAGACGTTAAAAAACCTGTTAATAGGGCGCAAGTTGTCAAGCTTCGCACAGATGAGCAGAAGAAGATAACGCCTGTAGACAAACCTCAAGTTAAACCTGCGACAGTAGAAGCTACTCTGTATAAAGATAGCGATAGATATAGCAATTTTAACAGGGTAATGAAAATGTATTTAATGGAAAAAACCCTCTACAAGGACTATAATCTTTCGGAAGAAGAGTTAGCTGCTTTTAAAGAAATTGTTGATACTTGTAAACAGCGCAATATTAAGCTGAAAGTATTGATTGCACCAGTACACGCCGCCCAATTAGAACTAATTAATAGGGCTGGTATTTGGTCAGAATTTGAAAATTGGAAACGCCAAATTGTTAAAATAACTCCGGTTTGGGACTTTTCTAGTTACAGCAATCTCACAACAGAACCCATCGGGGATAATATGAAGCATTTTGTGGATAGTGTACATTATCAAGATGAAGTTGCTAACTTAATTATGAACCGGATTTATAACGATAAATCCGCACAAGTTCCAGCAGATTTTGGTAAAGTAATTAGTCCGACAAATATAGAACCTCACTTAAAAGTAGTTCGTGAACAACGCTTAAAATGGAAGGATAATAATAAGCAAATAGTGCAGTTTGTCATGGAACTGCAAAAGGAAACTAACTTGGTTAAATAATCAGCAAATTAAGAGGTGAAAGTGACTAGAAAACGTTTGGTTATTGAAATGGGAATGGGTGTGGATCAGCATGGACAGGAACCAACTGTGGCGGCGGCTAGGGCGGTGCGAAATGCGATCGCACACAATGCCTTACCCGGAGTTTGGGAAGTTGCAGGTTTAAGCGACCCAAATCAGATGATTGTTGAGGTGAAAGTTGCTGTTCCTTACCCCGAACAAGTGCGCCAAGAAGAAGTATTAGCAGTGCTACCTTTTGGACAAAAAACTTTAACTTTAGAAGCTGGAGGAATGGTAGTTGAAGGGAGAGCGATCGCATCTTTAAATGATAAAAATGATGAAATGTTAATCGCTGTAGCAGCGGTGACAGTTTGGGTAGATACATGAAATTCGATCGCCGCCAACTTCTCCAAGCTTTTGGACTCGCCGCATTAACCAGTCAATTACCAAAAATTGCTCAAGCTAACTCGTTTTCCCAGCCAATTTTAAAACCATCTAGCCTAAAAGTTGGTGATACAATTGGGTTAGTTAATCCGGCTAGCTTCATTACTTCAGAAGAAGTAGAAGAAGTTAAACAAACCCTGAAAAACTTAGGATTAAATTACAAATTAGGCACACATATATTAGACAGATACGGTTACTTAGCAGGTAAAGATATCGATCGGGCTGCTGATATTAATACCATGTTCGCCGATCCATCAGTTAAAGCAATTTTTGCATTGCGTGGTGGATGGGGTTGCAATCGCATTTTACCATTAATAAACTACCAATTAATCAGAAAAAATCCCAAGATTATTATTGGTTATAGTGATATTACTTCCTTACTTTTAGCAATTTATGCTCTGAGTGGAATTGTCACTTTTCATGGGCCAGTTGCCACATCTACTTGGAATCAATTTACTGTAGATTATGTAAAAAGAATTCTTTTTAACGCCGAAGCTGTGACAATGCAAAATTCCCCGAATACGGGGGAAAATATTAATCCTAATCCGATGCAGATAGAAGCAATAACTCCCGGAAAAGCGCGAGGTAAATTAGTCGGTGGGAACTTATCAGTTTTATCAGCAATGGTAGGTTCTGCTTACTTACCAAATTGGCAAGGAACTATCTTATTTCTTGAAGAAATTGGGGAAGAAGTTTACCGAGTCGATCGAATGTTAACCCAATTAAAACTTGCGGGAATACTCGATCGCATTTCCGGTTTCATTTTCGGTCAATGTACCAGATGCGAACCCGAAAAACCAGAGCAATCCTTAACATTAATCCAAGTTTTACAAGACCATATTCAACCATTAAAAATCCCTGCTTGGTATGGTGCAGCTATTGGTCATATTCCCAACAAATTCACCTTACCAATAGGAATAAACGTAGAAATTGATGCCAATAATGGTAGTATTCAAATGTTAGAAAGTGCTACTAAAAGTAAATGACTGTACCCGCCAGTTTTGAGTTTCCTATTGCTAAGGCGCAATATCTTTTTACTTGTACTGCTGAACCAGGGGTAGGTGGAGATAAGCGGAAATTTTGGCAGGAAGTAATGGGGTTTGAGTCACCAGAGGAAATTCGAGAGGCAATTTTAGCCCAAGTTTCGCTAGACTTACTACAGCCAGTAGGACAGAATAATTATGGCGATCGCTATCAAGCTGTTATTTTAATAATAGGTAGGTCTAGCGTATCTTGGCAAATTCGCACGGGTTGGATAGTTTTATTCGGGGAAGATATTGCTAGGTTCGTCACCGCAGTTCCAGAAAGATTTGGGAGACAGCAATGAGTAAATTCAAATTATTCGATGCAGTTAAATTAATTGAAGAAATTCCTCTTACAGAGGGAGGGATTGCACCATTAGGAACAGATGGAGTTATTGTTGAAGTATTCAATAATGGTGAAGCATATTTAGCAGAGTTATTTGGAGGATGGGTTAAGGCAGAAGTAGGAGGTGATTTTGTTCCATCTACTCAAGATGAACCATTATCTTTTATGGAAACCATTGGTGTAGAAACTGTTTATCCTTATCAATTGAAATTAGTTAAACCTGCTCGCGAAATTATGGGAATTCGTAAATATTTAACCACAGTTTTAAATGATTTACCAGATAATTTGTTAGCAGAAGTATGTGATTTTGCAGAATTTTTACAGCAAAGGAATCTAAACAAAGCTAGTCGGGAAACTTAAGGGGATCTAGAAATCAAGAAGTCAGCAAAAAAGAAACATGAGCACAAACAACACGCCAACCTTCATTTGTCCGCATCCACGTTTGACTTTGCCTACCAATTTTATCTGATGATGGCGGACGTTTAAATTCTGTATTTACAGTCGCAAAATCTCGTCCGTAAGTAGTAATAATAGTATTGATTAGAACTCGTTCTAAATTAACAGCAGAACGGTTACTGCGAAAATTAGCAATCTGATCATAACCATAAAGATTTTCCGTTACTCCAAAGCGTAAAGTTTGGGGACTTTGCCAAAATAATTCATCGAGTACAGCCACATCATTACTAATTAAAGCTTTTTCGTAACGCTCAAATACTACCTTGACTTCATCTACTACTTCAGGAATGTTGATCTCCATTGTTGGCACTCAAAATATAACAAGAAGAGAAAATTTTTCCTCTATAACTCTTTAAGAATAACCTTTAATTTCTACTTTAGGCAAGCCCATCACACTGCGATAATGCGCCTCAAACTCACTCACAGTTTTTGACTTACGATTTGTGACCCACTGACTTTTTTCCAATAATTCTTGTTTTAAATTATCTACATTAATGGTAGTTAATTGACCATTTTCCACAATTCTTTTACCATCTACCCAAACACTATTAACCACTTGAGTAGGACGACCTAAAATTAATAAACCAATGGGATCGGTCCGAGGTAACAAAGACAAATTATTTAAATCATAAAGTACTAAATCAGCCTTTTTACCTACCGTTAAAGAACCAAGCTGATCCCCCATATTCAAACCTTTAGCACCTCCCAAAGCTGCCATTTCTATTGATTGACGAGGGGTAATCCAATGCTGGTAATCTAAATCTGTAACATTGTGCAGAATCGAACCAATTTTAATTGCTTCCAGTAAATCTTGGGAATCATTACTCGCAGAACCATCGCAACCAAAAGCAACATTAACTCCCGCTTGAAGATATTTTAAAATTGGGGCAATACCGCTACCTAAACGCAAATTACTCAAGGGATTATGAACAACAGTTGACTGAGTTTCGGCTAAAATTTTGATATCATCATCTGTTAAATGGACACAATGCGCCAAAGAAGTACGAGAACTTAAATAACCAATTTTCTTTAAATGTGCTACTGCACTACAACCGTATTTTTCTTGAGCGAGTAACTGTTGCGCTTTGGTTTCTAAAAGGTGAGAATGACGACAAAGATTGTAGCGATCGCTCAATTCCACACACCCCACAAACAACTCATCAGAACACAATTGAATTCCCGTTGGCGCAGTTAAAATACAAACTCCCGCTTCCGGTTGATGAAACTTATTTATTGCCTCCTGCAACATTTGTAAAATTTCCGTAGTAGAACGCCCCTTAGTTGTATTTTCCGGTTGATTTTCCCCACTTGGAATCCCCGAAATTAAAGGTTGATCCCAAATTAAAGGCGCAATAAAAGCCCGAATTCCCACTTCTTGATAAGCACTAACCGCCGTAGCAATTGTTTCACTTTCTTGTCCGGGAATTAACACCAAATGATCGACAACGCTAGTGCCACCAGATAATAAAGTTTCTACCGCCGTACCCAAAGCACTTAAATAAACTTTTTCTACTTCTAATGGTACAAAATCATAAAGTTCTGCCAACCACAATTCCAAAGGCAAAGGTGGAATCACTCCTCGTTGCCACATTTCTGGAGAGTGAGTATGGGCATTAAAAAAACCAGGCAACAATAACTTATTTTCACAATTGATCGCTGTGCCCACAACTTCTAAATTCGCAGAAATTGCCGTAATGGTTTCCCCCACAACTTGCACATCTACAGTTGCGTAACCTTGGTCTACAGGAATTAAGGCTTGTTTAAGAGTAAAAGTCACAAATTTGTCCTTAAGATTAAGAATTTAGAAATTTTATGAGTTTTGGCAGTAAAACAGTCAAGATTAGTATTCACTATAACAGTGTAATTTGTTTTTACCCTACCACAAATTATGAAAAATCTCCGTACCTTGGGTGTAGCCCCTAACGCTTGGACAATTAATGCCGAAATAGCCGATATTACCCGCCCACCTTTAGATCCCAAACTTATTACTTTGCCGACAGAAACTAAAACTTTGCACCTCGACTTGGCAAAAACCGCCATATTAGTAATTGATATGCAAAATGACTTCTGTCATCCCGATGGTTGGTTGGCGCATATCGGCGTAGATGTCACACCTGCGAGGACTCCAATTAATCCTTTAAAACACTTTTTACCAGAGTTAAGAAAAGCCAACGTGCCGATAATTTGGTTGAACTGGGGAAATCGTCCCGACTTATTAAATATTAGTGCCGGACTGCGCCACGTTTACAATTCTACAGGCGATGCTGTAGGTTTGGGCGACCCTTTGCCGAAAAATGGTGCAAAAGTTTTAATCGCAGGAAGTTGGGCAGCTGCGGTAGTAGATGAATTAGAACAGAAACCGGAAGATATTTTGGTCGATAAGTACAGAATGAGTGGTTTTTGGGATACACCATTGGATAGTATTTTACGCAACTTGGGCAAAACTACTTTATTATTTGCTGGAGTCAACGCCGACCAATGTGTAATGGCAACATTACAAGATGCTAATTTTTTAGGTTACGATTGCATTCTAGTGAAAGATTGCACCGCTACTACTTCTCCTGAGTACTGCTGGTTAGCTACTCTTTACAATGTGAAACAATGTTTTGGTTTTGTGACAGATTCTCAAGCTATCTTAAAAGCAATTAGTAATTGGTAAGTGGTAGTGGGTAGTTGATAGTAGGAATATATTTACCTACTATTTATTATTAACTATCAAAGCAAAATTAATAAACCCCAATTAACAAATAATTTTGAAAAAATGAACAACCGTTGCATGATTCCTGTTGTTAAATGTCCCAGAGACTACCAAGCTTTTCGGATTAGTCCTCATGACACTAATCGCTTAGCAATTGTATTTGACCCAACAACAGCTAACTTTTCTTTAACGTTATGTGTAGAAATTTTTGATATAGGCGGGAAAACTCCTCCTAATCGACATAATTTAGCTGTGGAAATGTTTTTTGTGCTTAAGGGAGAAGGTAGGGCAACTTGTGATGGAAAAACTGTTTATATTCGTGCCGGAGACAGTATTTTAGTCCCACCAACGGGGATTCATTT
>JBAVZX010000195.1:0-3171 GCA_049589015.1 Phormidium sp.
GGATGATGAGGATTGGAAAGGTGATCCGAAAAATCAATTGGTGTTGATTGGACAAAATTTAGATCATGAGACTTTGAAAGCACAATTGCAAAAATGTTTTTGTATTCCTACAACAAATCGTGCTAAAGGATTTGGTAAATAGTTGTTTTTAAAGTAAGTAGTAGGTAGTTGGAAAATTTCTCCCTATTCCCAACTACCTACTATCTACTACCTCTAAGAAATTATGCGAGTTGTGATTCAGAGAGTTAAATCTTCTCAAGTGGAAGTTGAGGGCGAAGTTGTCGGTAAAATTGGTCGAGGACTCAATCTTTTAGTGGGAATTTCGAGTAATGATACGGAAACTGAATTAGATTGGATGGTGCGGAAGTGTTTGGAGTTGCGGATTTTTCCTGGTGGGGAAAATGGCGATCGCTTCTCGAAATCTGTCCAAGAAATTAACGGAGAACTTTTGGTGATCAGCCAATTTACATTGTATGGTGATTGTCGTAAAGGTCGCCGTCCTTCTTTCGATAAGTCAGCTGCACCTCAACCAGCAAAAGAGTTGTACGATCGCTTTGTGGAAAAATTGCGCCAAAGCGGACTCAAAGTAGAAACGGGGATATTCGGGGCGATGATGAATGTTTTAATTGCCAATGATGGGCCTGTAACTTTGCTACTCGAAAGAGAAAGTGGTTAATTCCCGTAGGACAGGCATCCTGCCTGTCATTTCCAGTCGCCAGTCCCCAAAACCAAAATTTTGCTCCAAACTACCAGCGATTAATTAACATTTATGGGTTAAGAACGGGACTGACGGGGCTCGAACCCGCAACTTCCGCCGTGACAGGGCGGTGCTCTAACCAATTGAACTACAGTCCCTCGGTGTTTTTTGTTTTTTCGCTGTCTCTTTCGACGCGATCTCTATTGTGCCAACTGTTTTAGAATTTGTCAATGGTTTTTTTAGTGATTTTTTCTAAATTCTATGAATCTAAGGGATGCCGCTGAGTCTGACCTGCCAGTAATTGTAGAAATATACAATGCTTCAATTCCCGGAAGGATTGCGGCTGGGGACGTTCAGCCTGTGACAGTGGAAAGTCGTCTAGCTTGGTTTCGGGAACACAGGCCAGATAGTAGACCTGTGTGGGTAACGGAAATAGATGGGGTAATTGTTGGGTGGCTGAGTTTCCAACCTTTTTGTTATGACCGACCTGCTTACCGATACACAGCAGAATTGAGTATTTACATTTCTACAAATCATCGAGGCTGTGGTGTGGGAGGACAACTGTTAAAAACTGCGATTCACAAAAGTCCAGCACTGGGGATTAAAACTTTGATCGGCTACATTTTTGCCCATAATCAACCAAGTTTGCGTTTATTCGAGAAAATGGGTTTCCAACAATGGGGTTATCTTCCTGGTGTTGGGGAGATCGATAGCATAGAACGGGACTTGGTGATTATGGGTTTACGTTTAACGAAGTAGGAGCAAAATTTTAAGCACGACGCTGGAATCTTGTACCCATGAAAATTATGAGCACAAATCCGGCGATCGCACTTGGTTCTGGAACTCTTTTGGGCGATGGTGGATCTGGTTGAGCAACCGGGAAATCAATTTCTGGGTTTGGGATGATAATAGGTAGAGTCGTCGATCCTTCATCTGGTGGCAGTATCGGTGGCAGTGTTAAACCGAGTGCTTTGGCCATGTCTTGATCGACGATGCGATCGCCGTTTTCATCTTCTCTGACTAAACCAAAGGGGCTAGCATAGTCCCACATTGCCCAACCAATATTGTATTTTTCAAATAGCGATCGCACGTCTCCCAGCCAAGCAGTACGGTCTTCGGGACGGACAAACTGACGATACACACCAAATTCATTTGCCGTCAATAGCACATTATGCTCTTGCGCCCAGTTTGCGGCTTTAGCAATTCGTTTTTCTAGTCTAGCCGCATCCCACTTTTGATCGCAGTAACCCTGCGCCCAAATTTTAGCTGTTTCGTCAACTATTTCCGCTACAGCTGCGGTACAAAGTTCTTCGTTGAAAGGATAGGGGAGATTTTTAATAAAGGTAAATTCGTCATCGATCCAAGTTACACCCTGATGGGTAAATAGCATCGGATCGTAGAAGTGAAAGTTATAAACATACTTTTCGCTAGATTGACTCTCTTTGGGAGTTAATTCCAACAAACTATTAATACTTTCGCCCCAATCATGACCTTTCAAAATTACGGTGTGATTGGGTGCTCCTTTGTTGATAGCTTCTACTAGCTTTGTTTGTACTAAATCCCAACGTTCTACTGGGTCGATGGTGGGAGTATTTCGCAGAAAGAAATTAAAAGATGGTTCATTGATTACTTCCAGAAAAACTTGCTCTGGATTGCGCTTACTTAAGTGTTCAGCGAATTTGCCCCAAAACTGTGCCACCCGATCCACAAAAGCATCATCTGTTGCTAATTTTTGCTTGAAATCATTTTTGGGATGCAGGTCAATAATTACTGACAAACCAGCTGCTTCAATCTGATCGAGGGCGCTATCCAAATAACTCAGGTCATCAGTCTTTAATACTTGAGGGGTATTTTCATCAAATAGGAATTCAGGAACGATCGGTAAACGAACGTGCTCAAATCCTAAACTTTTGATCAATTGCAAATCTTTTTGAGTGATGCGGTTCGGATTAAACGTATTAATGTCTGTAAACCAATCACTGATGTTTATGCCACGTTTTAGTTCTGAGAAACGTGAATTAACCAAAATTTCGCTGTTTTCTTTCTCCAATGTTGCTGCTTGGACATTAGAAATTCCTGTGAGACAGCAAAAAAACAATGTCAAGGGAAATACATGATGCCATTTCATTTGATTTTTCCTGGTAGATTCTACTGGTTGATTAGCTTAGATATTACCTTTTGTTTTCCATTTAATAGATTTTTTGAATTTGGCAAAATCACTCTCGATATCTAAAGTTAATTAACAATCCTTCGGGAGATAAATTAAATTTGAAATCACAAAGTCAGCATTTTTTTAATTAAAAAATGCTGATAAATCCTGAAACCTAACCCTTGCCAAACTAGGAGATTGAGATTGGCTAGAATTATTTACCGACAAGTGTAACTCAGTAATTCCCGCCGATATCTCAATAGCGATCAGGCATTTTGGGATTGAGTGCAGTACTTTTACGTACCTTATCAAAAAAGCTTTTGAT
>JBAVZX010000196.1:0-2277 GCA_049589015.1 Phormidium sp.
AACGTACCTTTATGTAAATAACTAGCAACTTGCGTTAATAGGTAATAGGAAAAAGAATTAATCCTACTACCAACTACCCGATCGCCAACTTATTCATCTTGAGCAAATACAAACCGATGTAATTCGCTAGGATCTGGTTCTGGGCTAGATTCAGCAAATTTCACGGAATCATCGACCACTTCTTGAATTCTGTGTTCGATCGCCTTTAGCTCATCTTCACTTGCCAAATTATGCTCAGTTAAATAAGCCCCCAACTTCTTAATTGGATCGCGGGGAAACCAAAATTCTTTCTCTTCTTTAGAGCGAAGTTCATCTGGATCAGCCAAAGAGTGACCCCGGAAACGATAAGTTAATGCTTCAATTAAAGTTGGGCCTTCACCAGCACGGGCCCGCGCTACTGCTTCCTGCGCCACCTGACGCACTGCGAGCACATCCATCCCGTCAACCTCGTAGCCAGCCATACCAAAAGCAGCCGCTTTCTTGTAGATTTCTGGTTCAGAAGTTGCGCGATCGTGAGCCATCCCGATCGCCCACTTGTTATTTTCTACCACATAAAGAATCGGCAGTTTCCACAGCGCCGCCATATTCAAGCACTCATAAAACTGACCGTTATTACAAGCACCATCCCCAAAAAAGCAAGCCGTCACTTGATCGGCATTAGGATTTCCCATCGTTTCCCGACGATACTTAGATTGAAAAGCTGCACCAGTCGCCACCGGAATGCCTTCAGCCACAAACGCATAACCACCCAAAACATTATGCTCAGAAGAAAACATGTGCATCGAACCACCGCGACCTTTAGAACAGCCAGTCGCCTTACCAAACAATTCCGCCATTACCTCCCGCGCCGGAACACCCGCACTCAAAGCATGGACGTGATCTCGGTAGGTGCTGCAAACATAATCCTCATCCTGACGTAAAGATTTAATAACGCCAGTAGACACAGCCTCCTGACCGTTGTACAAGTGGACAAAACCAAACATTCTGCCCCGGTAGTACATTTCCGCACACTTATCTTCAAAAAAGCGGCCTAAAACCATATCTTCATAGAGCCGCAAACCTTCTGACTTGTCAATTTGCGCTGAAGCAGTATCAAATACGGGCAAAGTTCGTTCCTGAACCATAAATTTTGTTGTATCCTCGTAGCAAAACCCGAAACTAATATTTTCGCAGTATCTTTTATAATAAGCGCTGTAAAGCTCATAAACTGGTAGAATTGGCTTGACCAATTTTAGATTTGACCGGAGCATCAACCCAATCAAATCTAAAATCGGCAATCTAAAATCTAAAATACCTGAGCCATGCAGGGTCTACACAGAAGAGATATCATAAACTCGATCGCCACCAAAGCTGCGAAAAGTAAATAAACTGTTTCTAAGTGGCGTGAATTTAGATAACATAAGCTAACTTAAAGTTCTTTGCTGCTGGGGAAGTGGCCTGTGCGTATTCCACTCGACTATTATCGAATTCTAGGTTTGCCGATTCAGGCTTCAGCCGAACAGTTGCAACAGGCGTATCGCGATCGCACTATGCAACTACCAAGGCGGGAGTATTCAGAAGTGGCGATCACCTCTCGTAAACAACTCATTGATGAAGCTTACGCCGTTCTTGCTAACCCAGAACAGCGACAATCTTACGATGGGACGTTTCTCGCCAAAACCTACGAATCACAAACCGAGGAACCAACGGAATCAGTAACCACTGATACCGGAGAAACTCTGACCACTAACATTGACCCTAACTCCCCCAGTATTGAAATTAACGATAACCAATTTCTGGGTGCTTTGCTAATTTTGGCAGAGTTAGGAGAATATGAACTAGTCCTGAAACTCGGACGTTCCTACCTGAGAAATAGCAATACCGACATTGAAAACGGTCGATTCGGCGAACCAAAAATTGTCAGACCAGATATAGTTTTAACAGTTTCCCAAGCTAGCTTAGAATTAGGACGCGAACAATGGAAACAGCGGCGCTATGAAAATGCCGCTGCCACCTTAAATATTGGACAAGACTTATTATTGCGAGAAGGGTTATTTCCTAACATTAGGGGTGAAGTTCAAGCAGATGTTTATAAACTGCGACCCTACAGAATTTTAGAATTATTAGCATTGCCGGAAGAAAGTATCGAACTCCGTAGTCACGGATTGCAGCTATTACGAGAAATGCTGCAAGAAAGAGGCGGAATTGATGGCAATGGCAACGATCAATCAGGATTGAATGTAGATGAATTCTTACGATTCATCCAACAATTACGAGCTTATCTTACTGTGGCAGAGC
>JBAVZX010000197.1:0-2507 GCA_049589015.1 Phormidium sp.
GAAGGTATGGGTGGAAATTTTGCCTTCAAAGGTTCTTCCTGTGATTTGAACGTTGGTGCTCAGGGGTTTTTTCGGGTTGCGGGTATCGACGACTCCGCCGACGGTGACGCGATCGCGTGGACAAATTCCCGCCAATTCCAGCATAATATCGTCAGCGTGCTCCATATTTTCTAGAGCTAAAATGCCGTTAGTTTGATCCAGTAACGCTTCAACTTCGGCATCGCTCATCGCTACTGCTTTCTCTACGTTGTAACCTGGAATATGAGCAATATCTTCCCGAATTGTCGCCCGATAAGCTTCCCAGTTAGCAATTCCCACGCCAAAGGTAATTTTTACTGCGTGAATTTCAGCATAACTTTGTGCTGCTAAAGCTGCTGCTGCGGTTAATAACCCTGGAGTTGCACCACATCCAGCCATGTAAGTAATCCCTGCTGCTTGTAAACTATCTTTTAATTGCAGCATTTGTTCCACAGCACTGGTACGCTTGAGAGCATCGACTAAAACTCCCCGCCAACCAGATTTAATGATTTCCTGCACTACCGAAGCCATAAAAGTATTCGGTAGATTAGGTAAGGCGAGAAAGTACCCGTTTACATCTGCTTGGTTGATTAAATCGGAAATACTCTGGTTGCTTAAAGTACCGCCTGCTTCTAAGTAACCGAGAGAACCTTGGGCTTGGTAGGTGGTGATGCAGGTATCGGGATTTAAACCTCTAGGGTCGTAAGCATAACCTTTTTGATCCGCTGCTGCTACCCAAATCATTTCCTGCTTGGGTGCGAGTATTCTAGCGGCGGCTTGTCCTAAGCCACCAAAACCGAGTACTCCTACAGGAATCGGGCTTGTGAGTTGTTGTAGATTCATCATTCTTAACCTTAAATTTAAAGACAACCTTTAATTATCGAGCTATTTAGTTTAGCTCAGAGTTATTGAAAAATTTTATTAATATCATCTTTGTTGTCTATGTAACAAATCTTATCATACATTTAGTGTAAGTCTTGAAATAAAGACACTATATATAGTGGCTAAACGATTGAGGAGGCCAAAGACAGTACTGATGGTCAGAGAAGAATCAACGTTTTTTGGGTTGGGAGGTCTGCCTGGGGGTATCTTGACTGCTAGGGCAAGTTAAGCGAAACTGTCAAATAACTGAGGGATTAATTGCATAAATAATAAGTTGTGTTGCGCTTTGATTCGATTTGCCTATTTAGGTAAAGTGAGTTAAAGACAAATTGTTAGCATCTCGATCGAGAAGCTGCGATCGCACTTTTTAAGTGCTATTGCTGAGTTCAATGAGTATGTAGGTTACAACCAAGAGCATGGAAACACTAGAGTTTATCATTTATCCCGATGGGCGAGTAAAAGAAAAAGTTACTGGCATCATAGGGAACTCCTGTGCTGAGGTTACTGCTGCGATTGAGGCTCAACTTGGACTAGTACTAAGTCAGGAGGAAACTTCTGAGTATTTTGCTCAAGTGTTAGAACAATCAAATACAGCAACAACCCAAGCGACGTTTAGTGAATGGTAAGTTGTTTTTTTGCAAATTTTACTTTGTTTTAATCATCAGAAACTATGTCACACTTTAGCCAAATTAAAACTCAACTCCGTAACCTTGCTTCCCTGGAAACTGCTTTGACAGATTTAGGGATTGATTGGAAATCTGGCCCTTGTCCGGTGCGTGGTTATCGCGGTCAAAGTATTAATGCTGAAATTGCGATCGAGCAAGAAAACGGTTACGACATTGGCTTTAGATGGAATGGCAATGAATATGAATTAGTTGCCGACTTACAGTATTGGCAGCAACCTATCACTGTAGATCGATTTTTAAACAAAATCACTCAGCGTTATGCTTTCCAAACTGTTTTGAATGAAACCGCTAAACAAGGTTTCCAAGTTGCTGAACAACAAAAAAATGAAGATGGTTCGATTCGCTTAGTCGTACAACGCTGGAGGGGCTAATGTCCGACTTTTCTCCGGGATTAGGAGATGATGGCGGCGTAGCTCGATCGGGTCTAGAACCAGAGTTAGGTGGTTTTTTAAGAGATGATCCAGAACGCTCTGGTTTTGAGCCAGAACTTGGTGGTTCAGTCCGGCAAAAGGGTGTTTATGTAGATGAGATTACCTGCATTGGTTGTAAGCATTGCGCTCACGTTGCGCGTAATACTTTTTACATAGAGCCTGATTATGGTCGATCGCGTGTAGTTCGACAGGATGGCGACTCGGAAGAGTTGATTCAAGAAGCAATTGATACTTGTCCTGTTGATTGTATCCACTGGGTTGACTACACAGAGTTGAAAAATCTGGAAGCAGAACGCCAGTACCAGGTGATTCCAATGGCTGGGTTTCCTGTAGATCCGGCAATGGTTACTGCCAGAAGCCGTCAACAGAAGCGCAGGTCAAAAAAGCACTGAATTTCTTTTTCCATGCTTTCTTGGTTGCAAATTATACTGATTAGGGCTGTTTTGAGCAGCCTTTTTTGTTGAAGGCAGAAGGTAATAAAGGTAAAAGG
>JBAVZX010000198.1:0-3567 GCA_049589015.1 Phormidium sp.
GAATTAGCTTGGCAGGTAGCAATTTATTATCACAAAGTAATCTGCCCTCCCAAGCTACTGATAAATCAGCTACCTCGAACTTAGTAGCCCAATTACCATTTAACTCGGATAACAATTTTGTCACTAATGTAGTGCAGAAAGTAGGGCCAGCAGTAGTCAGAATTGATGCTTCAAGAAGCGTTAACACGAGAATGCCGAGAGGTTTTCAGGAAGATCCGTCTTTTGGGGAATTTTTCGGTCGCCAAATGCCAGAAGATCCGCGATCGCGCCAAGTCAGCGAAACAGGCTCAGGATTTATTATCAACTCCGACGGTCATATTTTGACTAACGCCCATGTTGTTTCCGGTAGTGACACCGTGAGAGTTACCCTGAAAGATGGTCGGGCTTTTACAGGTAAAGTATTGGGCGCAGACTCCGTGACTGACGTAGCAGTGATCAAAGTTGATGCTCAAAACTTGCCGACAGTAAAACTGGGTAACTCAGATAATTTAAAATCGGGAGAATGGGCGATCGCGATCGGCAACCCCCTGGGATTAGATAGTACAGTCACCACAGGAATTGTCAGCGCCACAGGTCGCACCAGTCGTCAAGTTGGCGTTCCCGATCAACGAGTTAACTTTGTCCAAACAGACGCAGCCATTAACCCAGGTAATTCTGGTGGCCCACTGTTAAACGCTGCTGGGGAAGTAATTGGCATTAACACAGCCATTATTCAAGGTGCCCAAGGGATCGGTTTTGCCATCCCAGTCAACACTGCCCAAAATATTGCTAACAAGCTAATTTCTCAAGGGAAGGTACAACATCCTTACTTGGGTATCCAGATGGTAGACCTGACTCCTGAGATTAAGCAAAATATTAACAGCGATCCCGAACTCAATTTGACAGTCAATCAAGATGAAGGCGTGTTAATTGTCCGAGTCATGCCCAATACCCCCGCCGAAAAAGCCGGGTTACGTTCTGGTGATATTATCAGCAAAATCAACAATCAATCGGTGAAAGATTCTAACTCTGTACAACAGGCTGTAGATGCCAGCAGTGTTGGTGCTCGCTTGCCAATGGAAGTGCTTCGCGGTGGTCAGAATGTTGATTTAGTTGTGCAGCCTGGTGCTTTGCCTAATAAACAGCAACAAGGGTAAGGAAAGACAGAGCGCACAGGCGAGTAAACTAAAGTAAATTTGTTTCCTGGGATAGGTGTTTCGCCTATCCCTTTTGTATGATTAAGGAGGAAGTCAGAGTAACTAATAACGCTTTTAAGGAATTTGTGGTGTACATATTCAGATATCTGGAAAATAGCTCAAGATCTTTTTTAATCGGGTTAGGTATTTTACTGGTAATTTTAATTGCGTTTATTGATTACCTAGTCTCACCTGATATTGCTTCCATATTGTTTTTGGTTCCTGTAGCTTTAGCAAGTTGGTTTGTCGGTGAAAAATTTGGCATAGCAATATCTCTTGTTTGCGCTATAGTCTGGTTTTTCATTAATTACTTCAAAAGCGAAATTGTCTTACCAAATTATCTTCCTTATTGGAATACTTTCATCAGAATAGCGTTTTATTTGACAGTAAACTATCTGCTGGCGGAATTACGTAACTCCCGGGAAAGAGAAAGCAAATTAGCCAGAACTGATGAGATAACTGGTGTGGCTAATCGAAAATTATTTGTTGAGTTAGCTAGTATGGAGTTGAAGAAGTCGCGGCGCTATGGTCATCCTTTTACGGTAACTTATATCGATTTAGATAATTTTAAAAATATTAATGATTACGGGGGTTATAAAGTTGGTGATTATGTTTTGCAAGTAGTAGCACAAACCATCAAAAATACGGTGCGAGAAACTGATATTGTGGCTCGAATTGGTGGGGATGAATTTATTATTTTCTTGCCGGGTTTAGCTTATGAACCTGCTCAAATAGTAATTCATAGAGTCCGCGATCTACTTTTAGAAAATATGGATAAAAATCTTTGGCCTGTAACTTTTAGTGTTGGTGCTATTACTTATATTAGTTCTCCAGAAACGGTTGATGAAATCATCGAAAAATCTGATTATTTGATGTATTCTATTAAAAATAGAGGGAAAAATCTGATTGAGCATATTACGGAGATTTAAATTACTTATTTAGTAAGTGTACCACTGAAGTCGTTACTAATAACTTGATGATATTTAAGAATTGGGAAATAGGAAGGCAATTGCTAATATCCCAAATAAACTAACGAGAGCAAGGGAAATTATTGCTAAAAATGTGCCTAGCATACTGAATAATAAATGAGAAATAGCGTAAGCGTTAAGGATGATTCTTGAAACCTAAAGCCGTTCCAGGTTGGCTGGGCAATTTTGTTCAGTTTTTGGCGAACGGTAGAAAGAAGCGAAATGTACTACCTTGACCAAGTTTGCTTTCCACTTCAATTCGACCGCGTTGTAGTTCTACTAAACGGCGAGAGATAGCTAAGCCGATTCCGGTTCCTCCAGAATATCTTGATCTGGAGCGATCGGCACGCCAAAACCGCTCAAATACATGGGGTAAATCTTCTGGGGAAATTCCTTGTCCGGTGTCAATTACGGCAATCCAAAGTTTACTAGATTCAGTCCAAGCCCGCAAGGTAATTGTACCTTGGCTAGTGTAACGAACGGCGTTTCCTAATAGGTTAACTAAAATTTGTTCTACGCGATCGATATCTGCTAAAACTAAAGGTAATTGTGCCGGACATTGTAAGCGTAAAATCGGGCCATCTTCTAATAATTGGTCAGCAAATTTTTGGACTAATGACTCAAATAAAGGACGTAAATTCACAGGTTGTAAATTAATTGGTAAGTATCCGGCTTCAGCTTTGGAAAGTTCTTGTAAATCATTAACTAATCTTTCTAAGCGCTTGGTTTCTCTAGCTAATTGCTGATAAATTTCTGGTGATGGTTCAATTGTACCGTCTGCAAGTTCTTCTAAATAACCGCGAACTACTGTTAATGGGGTGCGTAATTCATGTGATAAGTCACTGACTAATTCTCGGCGACGAACTTCCACTCCTTCGAGACTGGAAGCCATCTGATTAAAGCTAATTCCGAGTTGATTAAGTTCAGGAATTTCTAAGGAAGGTACTCGTTCATCTAAGTGTCCAGTGGCAAATTTTTGGGTAATTTCTTCCATTTGATTTAATGGTTGAACTATGCGCCGAGATACCCAATAACTTAATCCTCCCGCAGCAGTAGCACCAGCTAAAACTGACCAAAAGGTGCTGCGACTCCAAGCAATTTCAAATCCTTGAATTAGTCGAGTTCGGGCGTAACGTAATTCGTAGCCATCGCCTTCTAGTTGTTCTAAATGAAGAATAAATATTTTGGGCGAGGAGACTTTGCCAATAATTACTAAGCTGATTACTCCCACCATCATTACTAGGAGGTGGGAGAGGAATAAACGCGATCGCAAACCAACTTTGCTCATAAATTTAATGAGTTGCCGGGAATTCCCCATCCCCTCGTGGGTGGGGATGAGAGGCAAGTCAATCAAGCGGTTCGATGCCGCGCCGATTGACAATAATCTATCCAGCTTACCATCAATCCTTTGTGTGCTAAACTAG
>JBAVZX010000199.1:0-7972 GCA_049589015.1 Phormidium sp.
CTTCCTCTACAGCTTCAGCGCTACAGCATCTAACTTACTTAACGATCAAGGACCTGGTGCTGATTATAAGTCTCACAGTGGTAACTACGAAGTTGCACTTAGAGGTGTTGTTACTCCTCCAGAATCAGTACCAGAACCTTCCGTAGTATTCGGTTTAATTGGTTTGGGTGGTTTATTAGCAGCCAAACGCAAACAACAGCAAGCTGGATAAGTTGTTTTCCAGTTGATTGCTGAGATCTTCAATAGATTATAGTTTCTAAGTAATAGCTAATTGTCAACAGCCAATTAGCTATTATTTTTTGATTTTTTTATCTAGGGAAAGCTTGTTATCGCAAATTGAGCAATCCACGGCTATTTCATGAACAGCATATTAATGTTTTACTAAATTAGCAGCAATGCCATTGCTGGAAATTACACTAAAATTTTAACCGTGCTAAAATCATGGCAAAATCAGGACAAGATTCTTTTATTAGTTCAGAAACACAAAATTTTTTATCTAGCCGTATTTTACTGGTTGAAGACCATGAAATATCTCGGCAACTATTGAGTGATTACTTGAGTTGTTTGGGGTATCAAGTGTTAGCGATCGCAGATGGTGCCGCATTCTTCTGGTCTCTGTCTCATTTCCAACCAGACTTAATTTTACTAGATCTAAAAATTCCTCATATTGATGGTTATAGCATACTTAAAGAAATTCAAGCATTACCGATCGATCGACAAGTGCCAATCATTGTTGTTTCCGCTTATGCTTTCAAGTCAGATCAACAACGTGCCCTCAGCTTAGGGGCGAAAA
The DNA here is from genome assembly GCA_049589015.1 of Phormidium sp. Classification (GTDB taxonomy): domain Bacteria; phylum Cyanobacteriota; class Cyanobacteriia; order Cyanobacteriales; family Aerosakkonemataceae; genus Floridanema. The sequence goes on from JBAVZX010000199.1 coordinate 794, forward strand.
AGTACTTCGTTAAACCAATCAATCTTTCTCTGTTGCGCGAAGCAATTCAAGAAATTTTGGGTGGTTTAACAAATTAGGAAGTTTCACCTAAGATTATTGAGGATTTTGTTCTTCTATGATTTGTTCAACAACTTGGCACAGATTTTGCATTGAATCTCTTACTTGTTCCATTTTAGATTCAATTTGAGCCACTAATAAATTGACTACATTTAGATGATTGAGTGTTTCATCTAAGGCTTCTCTATAATCAGTTTGCAGATCTTCTAGAGACATAATCTTAACCATGTTTTAGTTTTACAAGAAAACTTGTAAGTAGATGTATATTTCAATTTAACCTGGGATTTACCAGAATTATATCTCTTTGTTCATAAATTTAATTTCCGCAGTCTGACAGAGAAATTTTGGGCGAAAATCATCATTTTTGGCGAAAGATGTGATTTTTTTTTGCTAAAATTCAGTAACAGTACCGAAAAAAATCAAATATCTATGAACCGTTTATAAATAAAGTTTCTATCATAAGAAGAGACATTGTAGATTCATCTACAAAACTAGCGATCGAAGTTTGAGTAAACCTAAAATCTCAAGTCTAAAATCTCAAATCTAATGAGTACTTCTGCCAAAATCCTACCCTTGGTAAAAGACCCGGAACGCTTAGAAAAATCCCTCAAGCAAATTCCCCAAGAACCGGGTGTCTATTTTATGAAGGATGAGAACGATCGCATCCTCTACATCGGTAAATCGAAAAAATTGCGATCGCGTGTTAGTTCCTATTTCCGTGATTCCCAAAGATTAAGCGATCGGATCAATATGATGGTACGCCAAATCATCGATATTGAATTTATCGTCACCGACACGGAAGCGGAAGCTTTAGCCTTAGAAGCAAACCTTGTCAAGCAACATCAACCATACTTTAATGTCCTACTCAAAGATGACAAAAAATATCCCTACATTTTGATTACTTGGTCAGAAAATTATCCCCGGATTTTTATTACTCGGAATCGCCGGATTGCTAAAGAAAAAGACCGTTATTATGGGCCATTTGTTGACTCAGGATTGTTACGCACCACCTTGCGATTAGCTAAACGTTTATTTCCCCTACGTCAGCGTCCCCAACCTTTATTTAAAGACCGGACTTGTTTAAATTATGATATTGGTAGATGTCCGGGAGTTTGCCAAGGTTTAATAACTCCTGAAGAGTATGGCAAAACTATCCAAAAAATTGCAATGGTTTTTCAGGGAAGAACTGAAGAATTAATCGATATTCTTACAGAAAATATGCAGAAAGCTGCCGAAGAATTGAACTTTGAAGTAGCAGCAAGAATTCGGGATCAAATAGAGGGAATTAAGTCTTTAAATTCAGCGCAAAAAGTTTCCTTACCCAATGATAGTATTTCGCGAGATGCGATCGCCCTAGCCACCGAGGAACAACACGCTTGTATTCAACTATTCCAAATTCGCGCCGGGAGATTAGTCGGCAGATTGGGATTTATCGCTGAAGCAAAATCTGGGACAGCAGGCGCAATTTTACAAAGGGTATTAGAAGAACATTATCAAAATGCTGAATCAGTGGAAATTCCCACAGAAATTTTAGTTCAGCATGAGTTACCCGATGCTGAAATGTTGGCGCATTATTTGAGCGATCGCAAAAGCAGAAAAGTCAGCATTATTGCACCTCAAAGACAAACTAAAGCCGAACTGATCGAAATGGTAGAACGTAATGCCAAATATGAACTAGAACGGACGCGGAAAACTAGCGATCGCAACAACCAAGCCCTGCAAGATTTAGCCAACATTCTCGACTTACCCGACTTACCCCATCGCATCGAAGGATACGACATTTCCCACATTCAAGGCTCAAACGCCGTCGCCTCTCAAGTAGTATTTATTGATGGATTACCAGCCAAACAAAACTATCGACATTACAAAATTAAAAATCCCACTGTCACCGCCGGACATTCCGACGACTTTGCCAGTTTAGCCGAAGTAATTCAGCGCCGCTTTCGCAAATACGCTAAAACATCAGAAACCGACATTTCATTAACCCAAAATACTGATGCTGACTGGCCAGATTTAATCATGATTGACGGTGGAAAAGGTCAACTTTCCGCAGTTGTCGCCACACTTCAAGAAATGAACTTATTAGAAGATTTGCGAGTAGTTAGTTTAGCCAAACAACGCGAAGAAATCTTTCTTCCCGGTGAAACTTTACCACTAAAAAGCGACCCCGAACAACCTGGAGTGCAACTATTACGCAGATTAAGAGATGAAGCCCACCGATTTGCTGTCACTTTCCATCGGCAACAAAGAAGCGATAAAATGCGTCGTTCCCGTTTAGAGGAAATCCCTGGCTTAGGTTTTCAAAGACAAAAAGAATTATTAGCGCACTTTCACTCCATTGATTATATTCGTGAAGCCTCTGTAAAACAGTTAGCAGAAGTTCCCGGAATTGGTCTGCGTTTAGCACAACAAATTTACGATTATTTCCATCCCCAAAATTGAGCAACTTGAGATCTCCGACTTGTTGAAGAAGTCGAGGATCTAAAGCGAGAGTGGGTTAAATTTTTTAAATCCAAAATCCAAAATCCAAAATCCAAAATCGGGAGGCTTAAGCTATGCTGAATAAGGTTACTTTGTTAAAAATATGACAATAAAACGACTAGCTTCTATTGTTTTGTTAACTATTCTTGGCTTCGCCACTCCCGCAAACGCCTTTAATCCCCAACACTTAGCTATATTGCTACAAACCAAACAATGCCGCGGCTGTGACTTAAGTGATGCTAACTTAAGTCAAGCAGACCTCAGAGAAGCTGACTTGCGTAATGCTTATTTAGCTGGTGCTAATTTACAAGGAGCTAACTTAAGTGGTGCTAAACTGGTGCGAGCAGACTTGAGCAGAGTTAATTTAAGTCAAGCTTTAATTGTTGGTGCGGATCTCAAACAAGCACACTTAGCTAACGCTAATTTAAGCAGTGCTGATATGAGATTAAGTCTTCTGAGTTTCGCTAACCTATTAGGCGCTAATCTTAGTTATGCTGACTTGAGTGGCGCTGTCTTGATGGGTGCAGTTCTCCGAGATGCTAACATCGTTGGTGTTGACTTAAGCAGAACTTTTTTGAAAAGAACTACCATGACAGATGGTCACATTCGGAGTAATAATTAATTGGTTCGTTGTAATGACTTTAGTCCTTCTATTTGGTAAAGAAACGACTGAAGTCGTTACAACAGACTTGGGGAATTACGACTGAAGTTGTTACTACGAACTTGGCACAACAAAGTTGTTAAATAATTTTGTTGTGCCAGTTGAATAAGTGTGTTAAGCAGTTAAATTTGCCATAACTTTTCCGACAATTTGGACTGCGGAATCGATTTCGGGAGCAGTTACAATTAATGGGGGTACAAAGCGGACAACTTTTGGCCCTGCGGGAACTAATAATAAGCCTTCTGCCATTGCTGCTTTGACTATATCCGCAGAAGTTAATGTAATTTCTGCGTTTAATTCCATGCCGTTAATTAAACCCCAACCTCTGACTTCGGTAATTTGAGCGGGATATTCTTTGGCAATTTCTGTTAATCCGGCACGTAATTGTTCACCACGTTGTTGGACATTTTCTAAAATGTTTTCCTGTGACAAAGTTTGACAAACTGTAAGTGCAACTGCACAAACGAAAGGATTTCCACCAAAAGTGCTGGCGTGTTCTCCGGGTTGGAAAATGTCGCATTTGGATTTACACAACATTGCACCGATCGGAATTCCACCACCTAAACCTTTCGCACTAGTGAAAATATCTGGTTCAATTCCGAGATTTTCATATCCCCACAATTTGCCACTGCGACCCATTCCGACTTGCACTTCATCCATAATTAGAAGAATGCCAATTTCGTCACAAATTTGGCGAATTTGTTGGAAATATTCTTTTTCTCCGGGACGAACTCCGCCTTCTCCTTGTAATGCTTCTAGGAGAATTGCGGCTACTCTTCTGTCTCCGGTATCGATTTCTCCGATCGCATTTTTGAGCGCAGAAATATCGTTGTAATCTACATATTCAAACCCTGGTACTAAGGGATCGAAATACTTTTGATACTTTGGTTGTCCAGTAGCCGTAATTGTCGCTAAAGTCCGTCCGTGAAAACTAGCGTTCGCGGTCAAAATTACAGGTTCATCAATTTTTAAAACCGTGTGACCATATTTCCGCGCTAATTTAATCGCCCCTTCATTTGCTTCAGCACCGGAGTTGCAGAAAAATGCGCGATCGGCACAAGAATGCTCTACTAACCATTGTGCCAGCAAACCTTGCAGCGAATTGTAATAAAGGTTAGAAACATGATGCAAGGTTTTAATTTGCTTAGTCACAGTTTCCACCATCGCCGGATGCGCGTGTCCCAAGGTACAAGTAGCAATTCCGGCGACAAAATCTAGATATTCGCGCCCTTCGTTATCCCACACCCGACAACCTTCCCCTTTTTCCAACATTAAGGGAAATCGTCCATAAGTGGACATGACAAATTGATCGAAGCTGGCGCGATCGTACTTACCCATTTCTGATCCTGACTCTATAGTTATATTAGACTTCTCGACAACAGTTTCTCTACTCACTGCTCAATCCTTAATTCAAACTTTATTTTTCGATGCAATTTTACAGGTTTGGTTTATAAGGTACAGCAAGGCTACTAAACCTGTATTTCAGGATATGCCAATCATCGAAAATTTTGCATATTTAGGTATTGTATCTCTGAGTTAAATATTTATGTCGTGTTTTATGCAACAGTTTATCTTTGCCAGTTCTAACACTACAAACCCCTCGGTGGAAGCAAAAGTTGCAGAATTAGTCATTGCCTTAATTATTCTGCTATTGGTAGCTACTGCTGTGGCTTTAATATCCCGACAGTTTCGTGTCTCTTATGTGACTGGCTTAGTGTTAGCAGGTTTAGCAATTACTGAGCTATTACCTCGCCGAATTGGTCTAGATCCGTCCCTGATTTTAAACCTATTTTAGAAGATGATTAAGGACAACCTTCGGTCAACCGCCCCACCCACAAGGGGATGGGGCTTGTAACTAACCAGAAGAACTGGTCGAAACATCTGGGTTATTGACTGAACCCTGCTCCTCCGTCCCTGGGGTAGAGGAGAGAAAATAATCGTCGCGAATATTTCTAGCAGCATTCAAATCGGCATGAGTTTTGTGTCCACAATTCTTACAGTGGAACCTAGACTTATGCCGATTTGTTCTTTTAATATGCTTACAAATATTGCATTTTTGGGAAGTGTAACTAGGATCGACATGAACCACTCTTTTCCCTAGCGCAATAGATTTGTAAGTTAAAAATTGTTCCTGCTGATAGAAAGGCCAACTACCCAACCATTTGTTGACTTTTTTGCCTCGATTTTGTGTCCGAATACTAGACAAATCCTCTAATACAAAAACCACTACATTTGGTTGGTTGGCTATCTTTTTACTTATACAATGATTCGTGTCCCGCATGAACCGCTTCTCACAACCAGACATCGCTTTTAATCGACGTTTGGCGCTACGAGTGCCTTTTTGCTGGAGTTTCCGACGATTGTATAAGTATCGTCTTTGCACTTCTCTAATCTTAGAAGAACTAAAGAATTGACTATCGGAAGTGACAGCTTGATGATACAAACCTCGGTCAATTCCTTGAGTTTTTCCATCAATATGTTGTGGGTCTGCTGTTTCAAAAACTAAACGTACCCAAAACTGTTTAGTGTGTTTAGTGTAAGTAACAGTTGCACCACAGAAATCCCAAGTCTCAAAAACTTCTTGGAAGTATTCTGGAATATCAATAATTAAGCTAACTCGTTTACCAATACAACTAAGAGTTAATTGTTTACCCCTTAGTGTCATGGTTCGTTTGTCGTATCTTAATCCTGACGTTGGTTTCTTTCTGGGAGTTCGCTTAAATTTAGTAGCTTTAACAGCTTCTAATGCGTTATCTCTAACAGTTTGCACCAAAGCAGAAGGCACATAAGGAAATTGCTCTCTAAGTGAGCGATATAAATCCTTATGTGCCTTATTTTTGTTGTAGGTTTTGTTAGCTAATGACCAGTCAATATGGGCATTAAATATTTCCGCACACTGATTCATCAGTGGCAGAAATCTATCGCTTGGCAAATTAACTGGGATGCTAACAGTTCTTTTCATAATGAAATATGATATCAAAGTTTATATGTACTGTCACTGCAAAGAGTGGAAATTGCCAAGACCATGAAATCAATTTCTGCGGTACATCTTTTTCAAACTTTTAAAGATTTGAAAAAACGCCGTTTTTGGGGTTCTGGAATGTGGAGCGATGGTACTTTTTATTCTTCTGTTGGTGGGGCTTCGGAGGAAGCTGTTAAGCGATATATTGACTCTCAAAAACAACGCTAGTTGTCAAAAGAAGGGGCATCGAACCCCTTCTTTTGACCGTGCTTTCATCCCCACCCACAAGGGGATGGGGTTTTACGCACGGTCAATAAAATCAATTACTTGATGTAATGCTCCGGGTGGGTTTGTTTTAGATAGAGATTGGAACGCCGCTATCAACATCCTGAAAATAGCCTTGAGTGTTGTAGGTCATACCGGAACTTGGATCATTGATCCGAACGCTTCGGGAGATTCGACCTCTACCCTAGTTGGAGCAATCCTGCTAGGGCAAGTTGGGTCTATGAACGAAGAATCCTCGTGCCTTGATAGTCGAGGAGTGTCAAGAATTCCCGCTTCTAACAATAATTCTGTACTCACAGCACTACCCTCAAAAGCCATTGCTCCTACTTGTTCTCGAGTATAGCGACAGGCATTAGGATCGATATCAACTACTGCGACAGTATGCCCCAACTCTACCAGCTTTTGAGCTAAATTTATCCCAACTAGTCCGGCTCCACCAATTAATACATACATTTTATTTTCCTTACTATCAAATTTAACAGCGCTACTGGTATTCTACGGTTGTTTATGATTAAACCGCTAACAAACAGCTTCTACTTTCGTGAGATATAAAAATAGATTCATTTCACAAATAGCCATTGACAACAAATATAAACGCTTGCAAAAAGAGCTAATTGGTGGAGTACTGGCAATTATTTTCATATTTTTGCTCGGTACACTGTGGTATAGGTTTATCGAAGGATGGACTTGGTTAGACTCTATCTACATGACAGTGATTACTCTAGCTTCAGTT
>JBAVZX010000200.1:0-4304 GCA_049589015.1 Phormidium sp.
AAGCTTGATACCAATAAAAGTTTGCACAACCAACATTAAAGTTCACTAATGCTTTGATAAACGCCTCTTTTTCCTGTCTCAGATACTCACCCTTCCGTCCTAACCACAGAAAAATCACTTCTTTCCACTGTGGCTCAAAAATGCGGTACACACAATCTTCGTTGTTATGTTTCAGAGATGGATTAGGATTTTGATTGTCGTGGTTAAAAAAGAAGTGCCAATCATCGATCGCCAACGCCGCAAAATACTCCTGAAAAGTAGGATGAAAGAAAGCATAAACAGGTTCATCAGCATCTTTTTCATCCTCAGATGGTAGACCAATTTCAATCAACCAACCCAATTTAATAGCCAATTCCCATAAAGAAGAATCTTGATTATGTTCAGCTAAAAATGACTCAATAAAAGTTTTTCGCAGACGAAATCGAGACTCTTTACTATCGAGTGCAAATTTAGCCAACTCACCTAACCATTGATTTAGTTTCTTCTGTTCCTCTGGCAAAAGTGTAAATCCTTCTCGCTCTCTCTTCCAGTTGTAATGACCTTCAACTAACCGTTGATATAATCCCGCTTTTGTATCAGGTAATTTTTCTCCTCCTTTTTTCCATGTCAAGCACAACAAAGTTAATCGCAGAGGATTACTAATCAAGCTCTTGATTCGTTCATTAGACAGATTTCGTTCTTCTTTTAACTTTTTGCATGAATCAGGTTCAGTTGCAAACCACTTTTCGATAAACTCTTCCACCTGCTCATCAGTAAAATCTACGTTTCGATAAACATCAAAATTAGGCAGGTAATTTCCTTCTATACTCCAGAGATTCAAACGACAACTTAAAACTACTTTTGCTTCAGTAATCCAACTTCCTCGAAGTTTCTGCTCAATCCAAATAAGAGGCTGACCAAATTTTGCTGCCATTTCATCTGCACCATCTAGTAACAGCCAAACATGACCTTGCTCAAACTCTTCAACAAGCGCATTTTTCAGTTCTTCACTGGCAGTTCGGGGTGGTGTAGCTTCTGGACAGAGTTCTCGAATAGTTCGTAATGCCCATCTTGTTAGCCAAGTTTCAAGTAAATAATCTTCTAAACATTGATGTTTTTCAGCACCTAGATCTGCCAAATCAATCCAAATCGGCAATTCTTTAACTTCTGATGCAATCTTTTGTAGTAGGGTTGTTTTTCCTGCGCCTGGTTCACCAATAACAGCAATCCGTTTACCATTAATTTTACTTTTTGGGCTTTTTCCCTGTAACACCTGCTCAAAGAATTCTTGACTAGAAATAGGTGTGCGCTTTTCCTGCTCTCGCACTGACCATTTTTCTGGGTCAAGTTCTGGAGAAACTCTGGGTTTTTCTTCTCGCTCAATTAATTCTAATGGAACGTACATTTCTGGCATTTCCCTAACACCAGATCCCAGTGGATAGCTTGTTAACCATTGCTTTCGCTGCTTTTTTAAAACTTCATGGCACACCTGTTTCCAGGGAACATTGACTTTAGTTGAAAAGCAAGTTTCTGAAGTTGTTGTAGGTACATATTCTGAAGTGGCATATTCTTTTTCTAACTGCTTAAGTAATCTCTGAAAGTTACCTTTACCACCTTTAATGCCAAACTTTCTGTAAACCCTGCCCATAGTCTTCTTATAATTTTCTTCGTTTCCCACCTCTTTGTAATTTTCCAAAGCAATTTGAGTAGTTTTTTTTTCAATGTTTTGTCTGCTAAAGCTTATCAAATAAGCTTCTGTTTCAGTTTTTGCTAGTTTGCCAACAGCTTTACTATTTAAAAAACTATCCCATCCCTTCCAGTAACTTTCCAACTCCATAAACTCTGCATCCATACAAACTTAGCTCTTGTAGTAAGTCTAACTCACTTATCTGTATAATCCAAGCCTCTATCCCAAAGCGCCAAAGCCTTTGATAGAGAGAGTTCCATGAATTTAGTGTAACTTTTGTTCCACCATTTTTAGTGATAGTGGAAACTAGTGGGAACTGACATTTATAAACTGAACGCTTATTCTCAAACTAGTAGCAGTAACACAAATCCAATTGTTAAAAAATCAAGTTATGACAGCATATCAACTAAGCCTATTCCCAAACGAACAACCAGTCCCAATCGATTCCCTTAATAAAAAAAGGAAACCTAAACCGCAACCGATCGTAATAGAACTATCTTGCACAACCAAAAGAGCAGCAGAACTTCTAGACATATCCACCACAACTCTTTACCGTGCCCGCAAAGAAGGTAGAACATACCAAAAAGGCGTTTGGATTGCCAAATCTATTGGTGCAAATGCTTGGACAGTTACCTACAACCCTGCTCAGTTCAAATAAGTTTAATCGGAGGTAAAACTAATGTCTTATACCCTTGACTATTCTGATAATTTTCATTTCGATAAAGCCGAACTATTTCCCCACTTCCAAAACGGAGAAATCATCAATGATTTGGAAATAATGATTATTGACCTTCTCGAAATGATTTTAGGAAATCGCTTCCGTTACTGTCCCCAAGTACCATTAGAAATCATCTGTTCTCGTCCCGAAAATTTCTCTCGTCTCCCCGATGAAATCTGGAAATTTTGGGTTAGTTCCAAAGTAGATATTGCTTTAATCGATCGCACTTTCCCCACCACCCGCAAAGCCAAATTAGTAGTAGAATGCCAATCTCACTGGCATGATTCCTTAGAAGCACAGTTGCGCGATCGCAAAAAAGCCAAACTCCTCGCCTCTGTCAATGTTTCTCTCATTTACGTGCGAAGAATTGCCGAAGATCAACGATTTTATCGGTTCTACACACCCAACGAAAAACAAGAAGTTATTTACAATATAATTACTCAACAAGGATGGGCAGAACTAGAAGCTTTTTTGCTGAGTTTTTTGTAATCAGTGGGATGGTGCGTTACGTTATCACTAACGCACCCTACATTATCTACAAATCACTGTATTCAATTCCCTCAACTTTGTAACCTCTGGGCGTAATCATCCATTCGCCATGAACCCGCGTATTTGAGTTACCAATTAACACAATGGTCAACATATCGATCGAGCTTTCCAGTAACTTTTCTAAAGTAGTAATCGTAATTTCTTGGGTTTCCCGATAAGCGGAACGGACGATCGCCACCGGAGTAGTCGGATTACGATACTTTAAAAAAATCTGTTGGGCGAAAGCAATTTGTTCAGTGCGAGTTTGGGATTTCGGATTATATAAAGCCGTCACAAAATCCGCCTCTGCTGCTGCAATCAACCGCTTTTCAATCATCGACCAAGGTGTTAATAAATCGCTCAAACTAACGGCGCAGAAATCGTGCATTAATGGCGCACCTACGAGGGAAGCAGCAGCTTGTAAAGCAGTGATTCCCGGAAACACTTGCACGCCCGGAACTTGTCCATCCCAACCATGTGCTTGCAGTTCTTCTAAGACTAAACCCGCCATGCCATAAATGCCGGAATCTCCCGAAGAAATCACCGCCACAGTTAAGCCTTTATCTGCTAATTCGATCGCTCTTTTCGCCCGTTCCACTTCCTGAGTAATTGGCAAAGATTCCACAATTTGACCTGGTTTTAATAGTGGCGAAACCAAATCAATATATAAAGAATAACCAACCACAGCATCAGCTTGAGAAATTGCCATTTGTGCGGCAATAGTCATTTGTTCTAATTGACCTGGCCCCGTACCAATGAGTAAAATTTTCCCAGTGCGATCGCTATATTCCTTTTCTGATAATCCCACAGCAATTGTCACAGCCCCGCGTTCTCCTTCTAGACGAAAAATTTGTTTTTTTACTAATAAATTAGCACTTGAAGATTCCTCCACCCATTCCCCAGTTGATGCACAAATAGCCGCCGCTTCTGCTACACTACTCGTGCCAACTTCTGCGGCAACAACTTGGGAAGGATTAGGTACATTAATTAATCGTAACACCTCTGCGGGGAAGGTTTTTAAAGGCCAATTTTTTTCTTGACAAAGTGCGATTAAACCGACTTCATCAGCTTTAATATTGATTGTAGCAATTCCAGCGATCGCACCCAGCGCCAAATGATACTTTTGACAAACCTCTTGAATTGCACTTTCAATCAACCTTTTAGAACTACCTCTTTCGCAACCTATTCCTAACCATAAAACTCTCGGATGCCATTGTATTTTCGGTAAATCTGAATCAGGGGAAAAGTTTCTTTGGGTGAAACTAATCCAAATTCTAGCTTTAGGGGTTGCATTAGGAATGACAGGCAAGATGCCTGTCCTACGGGACTGGGGAATTTTTTCGGGATTTTCTATTATTTCAAAATAGAAAGGATGACCTTCTGGGAGATGAT
>JBAVZX010000201.1:0-1812 GCA_049589015.1 Phormidium sp.
AAATAACAGACTTATGCGTGTTATTTCAGAATTTCCCTGTGGAACAAGTAATTTCAGGAAAAAGTTATGAATAACCTGACAATGGATCGACTAAGCGAAATAGCGAAGTTATTTTTAAAACTAGGTACCATCGGATTTGGTGGCCCTGCTGTTCACATTTCGATCATGGAAGATGAAGTAGTCAAACGGCGACAATGGTTAACTAGACAACAATTTTTAGACATATTAGGTGCCACAAATTTAATTCCTGGCCCTAATTCCACAGAAATGGCAATTCACATCGGTTATATTCGTGGTGGTTGGCTAGGTTTAATTATTGCGGGTGTATGTTTTATCGTTCCAGCGGTTACAATTACCGCTATTTTTGCCTGGATTTATGTCAAATTTGGTCAATTACCCCAAGTTACTCCCTTTTTAAATGGCATTAAACCTGTAGTTTTAGCAATTATCTTAAATGCCGTTTGGCGCTTGTCAAAATCTGCTTTGAAAAGTCGCAAAATGTGGGCAATTGCCATACCTGTTGCTTTAGCATCTTTGCTGGGTTTAAATGAATTCATCGCTTTGCTTTTGGGCGGAATTTTAGGAATGTTTTGGTTACATTTTTCTGATAAATTTAATCAGCCAACTAACAATTTAAATAGTTTATTAATTACCCTTCCTTTTTCTACCTTATTAGCAAAAGTTGCTACCTCTCCTGCACCGGAAAATGTTCCTTTGGCGCAATTAGGTTTATTTTTCCTCAAAGTTGGTAGTCTGTTATTTGGTGGCGGATATTTGTTAATAGCGTTTTTAGAAGGAGAATTGGTTGGACAATATCATTGGTTAACTAAGCAGCAATTACTGGATGCGATCGCAGTTGGTCAATTTACCCCTGGACCGATCCTTTCTACCGCCACATTTATTGGCTATGTGATATCTGGAATTCCCGGCGCAATTGTGGCTACAATCGGCATTTTCTTACCTTCTTTTTTGTTTGTTTTGATTTTAAACCCCCTCATTCCTTTGCTGCGAAATTCTCAATGGACAGCGGCTTTTTTAGATGCGGTAAATGTTAGTGCTGTTGCTTTAATGGCAGTTGTAATCTTTAGATTATCTACGGTTACTTTAGTCGATCCAATTACAATATTGCTGGCTATCATTGCGGTAATTTTAACTATTGGATATCGAGTAAATGCAGCTTGGCTAGTTTTGGGGGGTGGGTTAATTGGTTGGTTGTTATCGATTTTAATTAAACTTTGAGGGTACGACTGAAGTCGCTACTACGAACTGACAAATTTTACGACTGAAGTCGCTACTACGAACTTTGATAAAAAAAAGAACTGTAAGTGTTAGTTTACAGTTCGGAATTGGGAATGATTTTTAAGTGAAAACCAAAATTTTATCTGCCGACACCAACATAACGGAAACCAGCCGCTTCTATAGCTTTGCGATCGAGGAAATTCCGTCCATCAATAATTACCGGAGAGTGCATTTGTTTCGCCATCTTAGCGTAATCTAAAGTCAGGAATTGAGCCCAATCTGTAATTAACACTAAAGCATCACAACCATCAGCTAACCGTTCAGGATCAGTTTCCACAATTACACCAGTTAAACCGTGACGTAAACCAGTTTGGGAAACCAAAGGATCGTAAGCTTTCACTTTTGTTCCTAAACGGTTCAATTGTTCAATGATATTTAATGCAGGTGCATCGCGCATATCATCAGTATCAGGTTTGAAAGTTAAACCTAACAAACCAACAGTTTTACCTTTGAGAATTTTCAATTCATGCTGTAATTTTTCCACAGCAATCAAACGCTGACGTTGGTTAACAC
>JBAVZX010000202.1:0-3126 GCA_049589015.1 Phormidium sp.
AGTCCATTTTAATGGACTTGAGCTATTAGCCCGGAAATTGATTTCCGGGCGGGCTAAAAACGCAGGTGCAAGATATCAGTTAAACTATTTATCTTCTCCCCTGTTTCCTTATCTTCCTAAATTTCCGCAACTGCTCTTTCAACCAAACGCCGTGCTAAAGTTTGAATTCCTGTATGTTCGTAATAGTTAGTTGAAACATCCAGAAAAGCAGCCAGGTAATCTAATTTGTCATCCGCAACCTCAATAAAGCTTGATAAATGTTGCGCTACATTTTGCGGTGTTAAATCATGGGAACTAACAAAATCACTCATCCAACCGGAAACAGAATCAAAGCTTTCCGTAATGAAGTTTTTCTTCCCTTCCATACTACCTCCAGGAATCAAATCTTTGACGCTATCAAAGCTTTGATTTTGTTGCAATTCTTGGGGACTCATGGTATTAAAATTAGACAGCACTTTTTGGATGAAATCTGGCCCCAAGGGAATTAAACCATCGAAGCAAACAAGCGCCGCCATCCGCATTAAAGACTCGCCGCTATAGTCTCCTAAAGCTCCTAAAAAGTCACCAATGCTATCACCTGGAATCCCGTTTATTTGACAAAAAGCGACTAATTCCACAACTAATTTTACACCTAAGTCAATGGTTTGTGCTTTGTCGGCTTTGGGAGTTAGTTTATCCAAAAAACCCAATACAGCAATCTTTTCTCCGACTTTATTTGCTAATGCTGCTGTACCCAACAATTTTGACCCACTGGTAACAGTTTGGTACAGCCACAATGCGGTTTGATAGCCTTGGGATTTGTCGTTATATAAAGTAACTGCTCGATCGCCAATTTGCTGAATTATTGCCTCGTCAGTTTCCCCAGTCACAGTGCGAATCGTATTATCAAAACCTACTAGATTTTGCCACTCTCCGGGAATCACAAAATCTAGCGATCGCAACGACATTACCGTTAACCCACCAGTAGGTAGTTGATCCACCAACTCAAAAATAGGTTTGCTCACAACACATTCCTTATTTAGTAGTTTTTAATCCGAATTTGCCCAAAGTCTATTTCAACGCTGCAATAGCACGAAGATTGAATTTTTGCAGCCACGCTTCTCGATCGCTTTGCGTAAAAGATGAATCGCGAGATTGGACTTTTACCTGATAGCGATCGCCCACCAAAACAGCTGTTCCATTACTCCCAATATTAGCCGCTGGATAACCAGCAATTGTTTTTCCACTGCTTTGAAATTTCTGCTTTGCTGAAGGGTTATTCACCGTATCAGAAACCGACAACACAGCCACATCTTTACCATCTTTTTTCAACTTGTATTCAGCAAAACCTTTTTTCTCCTGGGCTGCTACTACTTGATAGCCACCACCAGATTTAGGAAAATATTTATTAAACTTTGCGCCTTGGGTAGATGTTTTCACTACCGCAGGAGTAGCATTTCTACCCGTGCTAGCATTTTGGGCGGAATCATAACGCGAGGGAGCTTGTGTTGCACAAGAAGACACCAACAACAAGCTAAGTAAAAATGGAGCCAAAACTCTCTGGATTTTTCCGAAATTCATCGCTTTTTACCTAACTATAGGCAGCACATTCTATATTGTCACCTAATTTTGCCAATTTGTCATAACTTTTAGTAGAATCAGGTTGCCCCCAATTCTGTTAAATACCTACTCAATCCTCATGTAACCATCAATTGTTAAGCACTTTTCCAAGAAAATAAAAATTTTTGATAAAGCTTAACAATTTATCTGGAAAAAATCCCCGATTTTAGGCACACTAATATCAAGCCTGGATTTTGCTTTTAGTTAACAAGTTACTTACCATTGAAATTATGTATAGTGAGGTAATTGTATTGAAAGAAACTACCTTGATTCAGGTACCCCCACGGTTAACAGTACTAGAGGCAGTGGAATTTAGGAAAACCTGCCACCAACTTTGTCAAGCAGATATTCCTCCCAGCAAGATTATTTTCGATTTTAGTCATACTACCTTTATGGATAGTAGTGGTTTAGGAGCCTTAGTCAGCAATTTTAAAATTACAAAAGAGCAGGGAATTGAATTAGTTTTGCAAGACGTGCGTCCCCAAGTTATGGCAGTTTTATCTCTGACGGGACTGAATGAAGTTTTACCTATAGAGCAAACTGCGATCGCAGAACCAGCAAAAACTACCAATCAAAGTGAATTTGTACCCCCTCCCACTCATCCTTCTATCTATTCTTGGATCAAAAGATGCCTTGATGTTGTAGGAGCAATAGTAGGTTTAGGAATTACAGCGATTTTATTTATTCCCATTGCTATTGCGATTAAATTAGACAGTCCCGGCCCACTTTTCTTTGGTCAAATTCGTTGTGGTTGGATGGGAAAAAAATTTCGGATGTGGAAATTTCGTTCCATGTGTGTCAATGCCGAACAAATGAAAGCACAAGTAGAAAACCAGCTGGCTGGGCCATTATTCAAAAATGATAATGATCCGCGGGTTACTAAAGTAGGTCGGTTTTTGCGAAAAACCAGTTTAGACGAAATTCCCCAGTTTTGGAATGTCTTAATTGGCGAAATGAGTTTAGTGGGAACTAGACCACCTACACCCGATGAAGTGGAAAAGTATGATGTCCCTGAATGGCAGCGCTTGGATGTTAAACCAGGTATGACTGGAGAATGGCAAGTAAACGGGAGGTCGCAAATTCGCAATTTTGAAGATGTGATCCGTTTAGATTTGAAATATCAACAGAATTGGAGCCTCATGTATGACCTGAAGTTGATTTTCAAAACTATTTTCATTGTATTTAACAGAAATAGCGGCGCTTATTAGCTGATTAATTACCTCATATTTCACTATTGTTAGTAGCCCAGTTAGTCTTGATGTTGTAGGGTAAGTACGGCACAGTGAGAATTATGCAGCACATAGTTACTGACACTGCCATGAATGGCATCTTTAAGATCATAGCTAGCCCGTCGTCCCATCACGATTAAATCAGCACCCCAAGTTCGAGCCAGATCGCAAATGTTCCATTTGGGGTCGCCAAAATTTTGGGTCATTTCTGCTTTAATGCCCATTGCGATCGCTTGCACCAAATGCGATCGCAATAACTCCAAGCTTTCACTTTCAAACTTCTCTCGCTGTCTTAAAT
>JBAVZX010000203.1:0-3277 GCA_049589015.1 Phormidium sp.
CTGACTTAGTGAATGCCAGCTTGGATTTGTTAATTGATGGTGAGTGCGGTTTGTGGCATTTAGCCAACCCTGGTCAAAGTTCCTGGGCAGATTTGGCGAAATTTGCCGCAAAACAAAGGGGTTTCGATGTTAGCAGAATTGAAGCTTGTTCGATGCAAGCGCTCAGTTTACTAGCAACCCGCCCAGCTTACAGCGTTTTGGGGAGTGAAAGAGGAGTTTTGCTGCCGCCTTTGGAAAATGCGATCGATCGCTACTTCCGCGAAGTCATCAGCCATTAGTCATTTATTTTCCCCCCTGCCCCCCTGCACCCCAGTCCCCCATTATTTACCAAAAGAAGGTTAAAAACATGAGTATTTTCGTTAAAACCATTCAATCTCCGGCAATTTTGGATAGTCATTATGCCATTCAATTCCGTCAAGAAATCGAGAGCTTAATTGCGGCAGGAGTCAAGATTTTTCACCTAGAACTACACAACGTCACTTTTATTAGTAATTCCGGGTTAATGGCTTTAATTTCCATTTTTAGAAGTGCTAAGGCTGCTAATTGTAAATTGTTGCTAAAATCGAGTAGTCATCAGGTTAAGATGCTGTTAGAACTGACTGGTTTAGATCAAGCTTTTGAAGTTTTACCAGATTTAAATTCCTCAGTGGAAGATTTAATTCAGACAGCAAAAACAGCCGTACTGAGCAAATAATAAAAGCGGAAGTTACCGCAATCTCAAGCTCAGTCGGGTTCGCAAAATTTTTTAATAAAAATAGACCCAAATAGTTAATAGTCTCCTACTTATGGGTAAGCTAGATATAGAAATATGTCCTGGGGTAGAAGACTATTATGTACTCTTTAGGTAAGTGGTTAGAAAACTGTTACCAGGGGTCAAGCAATTCCGGCGCGACCTCTAATTTTTATCAGAATGAAAGAGCGTATCCGCGACCTCAACTGCAACGATCGCATTGGTTGTGTCTAAATGGTTCGTGGAAATTCACATTTGACGATGATGGAAAATACACTCAACCGAGTGATATTTCCGACTGGGGTAAAACTATTGAAGTTCCCTTTGCGCCAGAATCCGAAAAAAGCGGGATTGGCGATACTAGTTTTCATCCAAACTGCTGGTATGAGAGAGAATTTGACTTATCACAGTTAACTGATGATTCCGAATCTCTTAATCTAAAATCTAAAATCGAGAATTTAAAATCGCATCTGGTGTTGTTGCACTTCGGGGCGATAGATTATCGTGCCCGTGTGTGGGTTAATGGTCAATTTATGGCGGATCACGAAGGCGGACATACCCCATTTAGTATTGATATTACTCCGGTATTAAATCATAATGGGCCGCAACGGATTACAGTTTGGGCAGAAGACGATCCGCAAGATTTAGCTAAACCTCGCGGAAAGCAAGATTGGCAATTAGAAGCCCATAGTATTTGGTATCCGCGCACTAGTGGAATTTGGCAAACAGTTTGGGTTGAAGTTGTTCCTTCTACTTATATTCAAAGAATTCGTTGGACACCACATTTTGAACGCTGGGAAATTGGTTTTGAAGCGTTTGTTGCAGGTGAAAAGCGCAATGGTATCGAAATTAAGGTGAGATTGTCCGTTGGTTGCACTCTGTTAGTTAATGATATTTACGAAGTAATTAATGGAGAAATTCATCGCCGCATTGCACTTTCCGATCCGGGTATTGACGACTACCGGAATGAATTGCTGTGGAGTCCTGAAAAACCGACCTTAATTAATGCTGAAGTGGAATTATGGTCTGATGGCGTATTGCTGGACGAAGTGAAATCTTATACAGCGATGCGGACAGTGGGGATACAGCGCGATCGCTTTATGCTAAACGGTAAACCCTACTATCTGCGCCTAGTTCTAGATCAAGGATACTGGCAAGACACCCTAATGACCGCCCCATCCGATGAAGCATTGCGGCGAGATGTGGAACTAGTCAAAGCAATGGGTTTCAACGGCGTTCGCAAACACCAAAAAATTGAAGATCCTCGTTTCTTGTATTGGGCGGACGTGCTAGGGTTGCTAGTCTGGGAAGAAATGCCTTCCGCTTATCGCTTTACTAGGGAAGCAGTGGAACGCTTGACTAAAGAATGGACAGAAGTGATCGAACGGGATGCTTCCCATCCTTGTATTGTCGTTTGGGTGCCCTTCAACGAATCTTGGGGAGTTCCCGACTTAACGGCGACAGACGCGCATCAGCACTTGGTACAAACACTGTACCATCTAACCAAAACCTTAGATCCGACTCGTCCGGTGGTGGGTAACGATGGATGGGAAAGCGCCGCTACTGATATTTTGGCGATTCATGATTATGATAATAGACCAACTCAGTTAGCTAGACGTTACGGCCCAGAAGTTAAGTTATCAGATTTGTTCGATCGCCAACGTCCCGGAGGAAGAGTGCTCACCCTCGATGGTTATCCGCACCAAGGACAACCGATCATGTTAACCGAATTTGGCGGAATTGCTTATGCTGGAAAAGACGATCGCAAAGCTTGGGGATATGTGCGTTCTCAGGATCTCAGCGAACTGCAAATCAGATATACAGCATTATTGGATGTAGTGAACAAAACAGAAATGTTCAGCGGTTTCTGTTATACACAGTTAACTGACACCTTCCAAGAAGCAAACGGTTTATTGTATGCCGATCGGACTCCAAAATTCCCGATCGAAGAAATCGCATCTGCAACTCTAGGTAGGGGAATTGAAGAGGAAGAAGACGCTATGCTCACTAAAGTAAAAGCTGCGTGGGCGAAAAAGCATAATGTTGTATTCCCAGGAAGCTCAGAAGCCGGATGGTCGCCAGCTGACACTGTACAGCCGATACCCCATTGCGGAGGGAATCACCCCGCCTAGTCCCAGCAATGAACCAGTAGCCGCAAACCCCCACTTGCGCTGGCATCCATTGCGAGGCGAGTGGGTGGCTTACGCGAGTCATCGACAAGGGCGGACATTTATGCCGCCTCCAGAGTATAACCCGTTAGCGCCCACAAAAGATCCAAATTTTCCCACCGAACTACCCCAAGGACGTTACGATGTAGCGGTATTTGATAACCGCTTTCCCTCGATGACTGTGGCAGCAAATAACCCACCAGTCAACATTGTGGAAACTTTGCCAGCGAATGGGGCGTGCGAGGTTGTGGTATTTACCCAAGACCCGAACGCCTCTTTAGGTGCTTTAGAATTGTCGCATTTAGAATTATTGTTGCAGGTGTGGGGCGATCGAACTCGTAAAATCAGCGAACATCCTCACATTCAATACGTCCTACCC
>JBAVZX010000204.1:0-5333 GCA_049589015.1 Phormidium sp.
ACTACGGGGCAATTGAAAATTTAAATCAAGCTATTAATTTAGACCCTAATAATTCTGAATTTTACAGCTACCGAGGCTCAATACGTTTTTTAGTAGAAGATGTCACAGAAGCAATAAAAGATACAGAACAAGCTATCAATATAAATAATCGTACTGCTGACAACTATTTACAATTGGGCTTGTATTTGGTAAGAATTAAAGAATTTCAAAAAGCAATTGACAATTATACAAAAGCTCTGGAAATTAATCCCTATTTAACTTTAGCTTTGTTATGTAGAAGTCGTGCTTATTTATATTTTGGAGACTTTAAAAAGGCGCTAGAAGATTGTGAATTGATGCTATGCTTACATCAGGATACATACCATAGTGAAAGTGAACCGAATTCTTTTTCAGCTTTCCTAAGCTCAGAATTAATGCAAGTAGTTAGGTATCCTTATGAAGTCTTCGAGATGCGGGCATATACTAGATATTCTCTTAAAGACTGGAACGGAGCTATTGAAGATTTTACTTATATAATTCGTAATCCTGTACTCGATAAATCGCATAAAATTTATTATTACTACTACTACAGAGCCATCGCCTACTGGAAACAGGGAGACAAACAAAAAGCAATTATTGATTGCAGAGAAGCAATCAACCTTAATCAAGAATTTGCAGATGCTTATAAGATAAAAGGGCTAATGCTTTGTAAACAAGGAGAGCCTCAAAAAGGTATAGGTATTTGGGATTTGCAAAAAGCAGCGAAACTCTATTTTAAACAAGGCGATATAAAGTCATCAGAAAGCATATTAGAAACTATAAGGAATCTTGATACTCCCGAAGAAACGCTTTGCATAAATGCGACAATCATTGATTTGCAAAAGAGAGTACAAGCTTTAGAATCCGAGCAACTACAAAGACAGCTAATACTTGATCCAGTTATTCGCCAAAATCGATCAGATTTATATAAGTTACAACAACAGCTTGGCAATATTCAGCCCAGTATAGAAATTCACTCGGCTCAGATAGGTAATTTGCAAGAAGAGGTTACAGATATTCGGCTGATACAACAACATCAGTCAGCCAAGTTAGATGATTTACAACAGCAATTTAAAGATTTTCAGTATCAGATCGCTGAATTTATTAATGCTAATATTCTTGACATTGAAGTTCTACAACTCCACATGGATCAATTGGAGTTAGTAATCAGTAATGTTTCTAATAGTGAATCTGCTGCAAAGCAAATTATTGAACTTAATGAATATCTTGAACGAGTTAATCCTCAGTATCAATATAAGTTACTGTTTAATAGATATGAAAGCCATCAAATAGTCAAAAAAGCATTAAATCAAACAAAAAAACAACTAATTATGGTATGTCCTTGGCTTAACTCGTGTGTAGTTCAACCTTTAATAAAAGATTTTCAAAAAATTCTCGAAATTGGTTATGTTTATGTAGGGTACGGCTATCAGGGAGATATAAATGATTTAAAAAGAACTGGAATCAAAGTAACTCACTTAAATCTGTTACAAGCTGCTGAAAAGGAAGGTAAGGCTTGGAAGTATGATGCCATTAAACATATTAAACATTTATTAAAACTAGACAAATTTAAGCTAAGGCTGGCGTTAACTCATGCCAAGTTTTTGATTTGTGATGATGAGTTTGCCATGTTTGGTAGCCACAACTTTCTGACCTCTGGCCCAAATAAGAATGAAAGGGAATTAGGACTATTTACCACAGATCAGCGTATTATCAACCAACTAATTGCAGACTTTGAAAATGCTGACAATGTAGAAGAGGAGAACTAGAATACTAAGACTGATGCACTGAGCCAGTTTATCAATAGTATAATGAAGCTTTCAAAAACTCAGCCAAACTGCAAGCCATTCAGCCAAAACACAGAAAGAAGTTATTGCAACTCCCCCTTAACCTCATAAAATTAACAAGGGGAATCACAATTTTAGATAATAATGCCTCGTACTCCTACTTTAACTTTCGATCGCGGAACCTTAATCCTACATCCACCACCAAGAGGCAAAAGCTGGGTGGAATTTGCAACTTGGGACGACAGAGTAGAAAAATTTCGCATTCCGGCTATTCATTACCGTCCTTTGGTAGAAGCTTTGCAAGCAGAAAAAATTGACTTTATTGATGAGGCAAAAGAATTTATACCTCTGCAATTAGTTCCGAGTTTAGAAATGGAACCTTACCCTCATCAAAGTGAAGCTTTGGAAGCTTGGAAATTAGCAGGAAGACAAGGAGTTGTTGTGCTTCCAACTGCTGCGGGTAAAACTTATTTGGCGCAATTAGCAATGCAAGCTACGCCACGAAGCACATTAATTTTAGTACCAACGTTGGATTTAATGCACCAATGGTATGCACATTTAGTGGCAGCTTTTCCTGATGCGGAAGTTGGTTTGTTGGGAGGTGGATCGAGGGATAAAAGTCAAATTTTAGTAGCTACTTATGATAGTGCGGCTATTAATGCGGAAAGTTTAGGAAATCGCTATGCTTTGTTAATTTTTGATGAGTGCCATCATTTACCAACGGAATTTTATCGGGTGATTGCGGAATATGCGATCGCACCCTACCGTTTAGGACTTTCCGCAACTCCTGAAAGAACTGATGGTAAACATAAGGAATTAGACATTTTAATTGGCACAGAAGTTTACCGGAAAACTCCTGAAGAATTAGCCGGAAAAGCTTTAGCCGATCATCAAATAATTCCGATTAAAGTCAAGTTATCGCAACAGGAAAGGGAAAGATATAATGAATTAATGAAAGTTCGCAATGACTTTTTGAAGGCGGAAAAAATTCAATTGGGAAGTCTGGAAGGTTGGCAAAGATTTGTGATGGTGAGTGCGCGATCGCCAGCCGGAAGACGTGCTATGTTAGCACATAGAGAAGCAAGGGAAATTGCTGTGGGAACCGACGGAAAAATTCGCGTTTTAGCTGATTTATTAGCGGAACATTTCCCGGAACGAACTTTGATATTTACGACAGATAATGCCACAGTTTATCGCATTTCTCAAGAGTTTTTAATTCCCGCAATTACTTACCAAACTCCGGTTAAGGAAAGACACGAAATTTTGACTCGGTTTAAGCAGGGAGATTATAAAAGTTTGGTAGCTTCTCATGTTTTAAATGAGGGTGTTGATGTTCCAGCTGCTAGTATTGCAATCATTCTTTCTGGTACTGCTTCGCCAAGGGAATATATTCAAAGATTGGGGCGAATTTTGCGTAAGGGAGGTGATAATAATAAGCGAGCAATTTTGTATGAGGTGGTGACGGAAGATACGAGTGAGGAAAGGGTTTCGCGGCGGAGAAAGGGAGAGAAATTTGAACCGCGAAGACGCGAAGGACGCGAAGGAAGAGAAGAAGAGAGTAAGTTTGTTCAGTTGGAACTTTTGCCTTCTGAACCTGTTTATAAGGTTGCTGAGTCGGCGGAGGTTGGGGTTGATGATTCGGTTAAGAGTCAGGGAAAATCAGAGATAAGTTATTCTAAGGAAAGTCGAAAGTCTAGGAAGAAAAATGTTACCAAGCGAGTTGCTGATTCATCGTCAAAATGGGGAGTCGATAATCCCGAAACGCCTGAAGATTGATGACAAAAATTTGGAGATTGCGACGGATTTAATTAGTTGTTTTGAAGAGAATGTTGGAAAAACTCAAGGTAATTTGGATAAGCAACTTTTGGAGATGGAAGGTGATAGTCCAGATTATCGTTTAAAGCGGGGTTTTGCTCATTTGTTGAAGGGGACTTTTTCTACTTTTGAAATTGTTAGTCCTCTGGAACCGCAAGATTTACGTCAGCGAGTTTTTAGTTTATCTGCACAATCAATTCCTAATCCTTTGGCTTCTCAAAGGGTGTTGAATAATTTGGCTGATCAACTAAGTCGAGAGTTAAATAAGGAGGTTTCTTCCCAACAAATTCGCACTGGTTTATATGCAGATTTACAGGAAAATCGCATTTTAACTCAGTTCGATCCTCCTGCACCGGAAGATATCATACATCGTTATAATATTTCCCAAGTTCAAGGAGTTTTTTATCGTGCTAGTCAGATCATAATTAATGCTCATCGTAATGTCCCCGGTGAGTATAAGTTGTTGTTTCGCTATTTGAAATTGTTTCAATTGATGGCTTATATTGAAGGTGATGCCGATCATGGTTTTACGATTACTATTGATGGACCAACTAGTTTATTTAAAGCTAGCACGAGATATGGATTGGCGATCGCAAAACTTATCCCCGCACTTTTGCACGTTACAAAATGGAGTCTCAGCGCCACTTTACAAACAAAAGATATCTACAGTGGTAAGGAAAAAACAGGCAGATTTACCCTTAATTCTGATTGTGGTTTAGTCACTCATTATCCCCCCGGAAAACCTTACGATAGTATGTTAGAAGCTGGTTTTGCTAATCGTTGGGAGTCTCTAAAAACTGATTGGATTTTAGAAAGAGAAGTTGACTTAATTCCCATTCCCGGAAGTGTGATGATTCCTGATTTTCGCTTAGTTCATCCCGATGGCAGAACTTATTTATTAGAAATAGTTGGCTACTGGCGACCTGAATATTTACAAAAGAAATTTGCTCAAGCCAGAAAAGCTGAATGTGACAATTTAATTTTGGCAGTTTCCGAAAGATTGAATTTAGAAAAAGCCGGAGTTAAAGTCAGCAATACTCCCGCTAAAATTGTCTGGTTTAAAGATAAACTTTCACCCAAAGCAGTGTTAGAAGTTCTAGAATAAATGTGATAATTGCAATATTTGGAGGTAGCAATGTCTGTACAAATACTGAGACGAAAATTTACAGTTATGCAATATCATAAAATGATTGAAGCTGGTATTTTGAAAGAAGATGAACGAATAGAATTGATTAGAGGAGAAATTATCGAAATAAACCCAGTTAGTAGCAGACACGCTGCTTGTGTTTCTCGTCTTACCCAATTGTTTTTGTTCCGTTTGTCACAATCAGTAATTGTTAGCTGTCAAAATCCAGTAGAATTAAATGATTCTGAACCTCAACCGGATATAACATTATTGCGACGAAAAGCTGATTTTTATGAGTCAGGACATCCCAAACCACAGGATATTCTGTTATTAGTGGAAGTGGCAGATACGACGGTGGAAAGCGATCGCCAAATCAAAATCCCTTTATATGCAGAAAACGGTATTATTGAAGTTTGGTTAGTGGATATTAACGAACAATGTATTGAAGTTTATCGGGAACCTTCAGCGAATGGTTATCAGAATGTGCAGAGGTTTGTGCGTGGACAAAATTTATCTATTCTCGCTTTTCCTGAAATTATTATAACTGTAGATGAAGTATTGGGATAAAAATAATTTTAAGCTTGTAG
>JBAVZX010000205.1:0-4132 GCA_049589015.1 Phormidium sp.
ATATCAACACCTATCAATTCGTCTCAGTTGAAATCAAACAAACCGCCTTCCGAATAGATGGCGTATTCATCCCCGTTCCTAACACCAACGCAGAAACAGTATATTTCACCGAAGTCCAATTCCAACCAGATACAACATTTTATCGCCGCTTATTCTCCGAAATCTTCCTTTATCTCCGCCAAAACGAAACCGTAAATCTTTGGCGTGCGGTAGTAGTTTATCCCACTCGCCGTATAGAAACATCTGACACAATACCATATCAAAGTTTGCTTTCCACTCCCCAAGTACAACGCATCTATTTAGATGAAATAGGAGAAGCAGCAAACAACTCTTTCGGATTGAGAATTGTACAATTAATAATTGAAAGGGAGGAAACAGCAGTTACCAGCGCCAGAGAATTAATCTCTCAAGCGCGAGAACAAATTACCGATGCCACAGCCAGACGAGAAATTCTAGAATTAATAGAAACAATCTTAGTTTACAAATTCACTCGATTAAGCAGGGAGGAAATCCGCCAAATGTTTAACTTTACCGAAACCGAATTCAAACAAACAAGGGTTTATCAAAGTATTAAGCAAGAGGTTGAACTAGGAACCAAGTTAGAAACAGTTCCCCGTTTATTAGCGTTGGGTTTAACTGTAGAACAAATCGCCCAAGCACTTGAATTAACAGTGGAACAAGTGCAGCAAGCAACTGAGAATCAAACTAACTAAATGTTACTCAGTAATTTGTTCACTCGCCAGCTTTTTTACCATTGGAAATAGCGGCGTTATCGTTATATTTTTCTTGGTCATAATAGTAAAGCGTGTGGATAGGATAGGGAATATTAATTCCTGCTTTATCGCACGCTTCTTTTAAGGCAATTATCACTTTAGTTCTAGTGCGGCGAACGTGGATTTTTTGCGGTAAAGTCCAATAACGCACGACAAAATCGATCGAACTATCCCCAAAACCAATGCCATCAACTTCTGCTTTTGGTTCTGCTAAAACACCTTCAATTTCTAATACAGCTTGCAGCAAAACATCGACCGCCAAACGTAAAGGAGTATTGTAATCAACGCCTATTTCTAAATCTGTACGCCGGAAACGTTGGGCGGTTAATACTTGCACTGGGTTAGTAAATAAAACAGCGTTTGGGATTACGACTATTTCCCCTTGATAGGTGACAATTTGCGTAGAACGAATTGCTATATCTTGTACTGTACCTTCATAATCCTGTACAATTATTTGGTCGCCAATGCGAAAAGGTTCTTGCAATAATAGCAATATTCCAGCTAAAAAGTTTTTGAATATATCTTGAAAAGCAAAACCAATGGCGACGGAACTTAAACCTAGTAAACCAATTAAATCACCCAAGCGTAAATCAGGAAAAGCGATGACGCAAGCAACGAGAATACCAATTACCCAAACTGTAACATAGCTGGTTTGAATTAAGAGCGATCGCAACGATAAACTTTTAACTGCACGTACCCCAATCCTTCTTACTACCTGTCTTACAAAATTGGCAATATATGAAGTTAAAAAGAGGACAACAATCGCCGCCAAAAAAGCTGGAAGTCCTTCAACTGCATGACCAATTAATTTTAACAGACTCTGTTTTATTTGTTGATAAAAGGCATTCATAAACATACACAAAGATGTCTATTTTCTGGAAACAATAGTATTAGTACGACATTTTAACCATGAGATTGCCTCTCAAGCATACCTCTAAAGATACTTTTTAGCTACAATTCTTAGTTGATAGGTTAGCAACAAAGCAAACTTAAATCCCGCAATTCTCAACTTCTCTTACTTACGAAAGATGACAACAATTAGTAAACCTTTAACTCGTAAAGCTTGGGCAAATGCTATTTCCCAATCAGCACAAGAATTTCCCTTAACTCCCCTGCCAATTATTGCGGGTAAAATTCCCGAAGGGTTACGTGGTACACTCTATCGTAATGGCCCTGCTAGATTAGAACGTGGTGGGGAAAAAGTGGGGCATTGGTTTGATGGCGATGGCGCAATTTTAGGTGTAAAATTTAGCGATAATGGCGCTACGGGAATTTATCGCTACGTCCAAACTTCTGGATATCTAGAAGAATCAAAAGCAGGTAAATACCTCTATGGTAATTATGGCATGACTGCGCCTGGGCTTTTTTGGAATCAATGGATTAGACCAGTGAAAAATGCTGCTAATACTTCAGTTTTAGCTTTACCAGATAAACTTTTGGCACTTTGGGAAGGCGGAAAACCTCATGCTTTAGATTTAGAAACTTTGCAAACTCAAGGATTAGATGATTTATCTGGTTTAGGTGATAATTTACCTTTTTCTGCACATCCAAAATGTGATGCTAAAACGGGAGAAATTTTCAATTTTGGCGTGACTCCGGGAAAGAAGTCAACCCTGAATATTTATAAAAGTAATGCTACTGGGAAAATTCTGCAAAAGTCTAGTTTTCCTGTGGATGGATTACCTTTAATTCATGATTTTGTCATGGCAGGGAAATATCTAATATTTTTCATTCCGCCAGTGCAAGTAAAGTTATTACCAGTACTTTTTGGTTTGCAGAGTTACAGTGATGCAATGGAATGGAAACCGCAGTTAGGAACGGAGATTTTAGTTTTCGATCGCACAACTCTATCCCTAGTAAGTAAAAGTGTAACTGAACCTTGGTATCAATGGCATTTTAGCAATGGTTATGTAGATAATAACGGAGAAATTGCCATTGAGTTTTTCCGTTATCAAGATTTTCAAACTAATCAACGTCTCAAACAATTCCCAACAGGAGAAATTCAACTTCCTGCTAAATCAACTTTGTGGCAAGTACGTCTTGATCCTGAAACTGCTAAGGTAAAATCTAGTGAAGAGTTGCTAGATAGAGATGGGGAATTTCCCATAGTACCGCAGGAAAATGTCGGTGAATTTTCTCGTTATACCTTTATGTCTTTGCATGGTAAAGAGTCCGATACTACTAGGGAAATATATGGTGCGATCGCACGTTTCGACCACCAAACAAACACCATAAAAGAAGCAAACTTAGGCGAAAATCGCTATCCCACAGAACCAATTTATGCCCCAGATTCTCTCAATCCTAATCAAGGTTGGGTGTTAACTGTTGTCTATGATGGCAACAATAATCAAAGCGAAGTCTGGGTATTTGATAGCGAAAGATTAGACGATGAACCTGTGTGTAAGTTGGGATTACCTAGCGTTGTTCCGATGGGATTTCATGGGACTTGGAAAGCAGCGTAAGCTTTCAGAAATCTTGTTGATAAGTTACACAAGAGGCACAATGAATTTACATAAAGTGGCTCTTTTTTTCTTCATTCATTCTCGTAATCTATTTCTATTTGTTGTTCAATTACAGTATTATCATTTTCACTGGCTAATTCAACAGTTGGCTGTTCCATCCTTTCTTGAAGATGTTCAGTAAATACTTCTATAAAACGTTCAAGCTCTGTCCTATTTGGCTTGACACTACCTTCGCCTCCATCTCCAAAGAGAAAAAACTTTTTCCTTGCCTGAGATGCTTCAACAATAGTTAAATCCATTTCTTTCCTAAGAGCTACCTGAACAGATAAACAATGAGGATTTCCTCTATTCATTAGCTGCGATCGACCTAACCAATCAAAAAACTCTGATTGAGAAATTCTAATTTTTGAATTAATTGTCGAAAGTGGTAATACCGTTTGATTTTTCTCTAACCTATAAAATGGTTCTTTAGGCCAAGGAGCCTCAGAAATTTTGATTTTTCCTGCTTCAATTAAGTAACCAACTGCTATATCTGAACGTTCGGACGGTGTTTTAAAAGAAACTTGTCCAGCCTCCCAAATAGGATAAGTTCCAAAAGGAACGCGCACTTCAGTAAAAATATCTAACTTGGGATGTTGCTCGCATAGTTTAATAGTTAAATTAATTAGATAATCTTGCATAAGAGCAGCGGTTAAGTTTCGTGATAAATTGTCTTTAATCTCAAAAGCTTGCTTATTATTACGATTACCTAACCAATTATATCTTTCAACAAATTCTTCTAAGCCATCCACTGGGTTAGCTTTAGCAAAAATGTTATAGGTAGATTGAGTTTCTTCGAGCATAACAGCCAGTTGTTTTTGAGCATTGGAGTTACTAGCTTTAAAATCTCTAATGTAT
>JBAVZX010000206.1:0-2397 GCA_049589015.1 Phormidium sp.
TAACGGGGATTGTGACATCATCATCGGCAATGGTGACGGTGGCGTTCTTGGGAAGACCAAGGGAATAGCCTGTGCCATTGTTTAAGGTGAGTTGGACGGTTTCATTGGGGTCAACTACGTTGTCGTCAAAGGGGGAGACGTTTAAGGTGGCGGTGGTTTGTCCAGCTGCGATCGTAAAATCGGTGGCAGTTGCCGCGATAATGTTGTTGCCTGGGGCTAGGTGGTAGTCGGTGTTATTGGTGGCTGTTCCAGCTACACCATAGTTGATGCTTAGACCGCCTGCGGGGGCGGGTTTGTCTAAGGTGATGACAAAGGTGCCGTCGGTGCTGCCTGCTTCGCTGGGATTTGTACCTGCGGCAATGGTGATGACCGGGGGAATAATCGGAACCACTACATCATCATCGAGAATGCCGATAGTGCCTTGATATTTTAAGGTATCCAGCTGATAGTTACTACCACTGGTTAAGGTGAGTCTGACGGCTTCAGTTCCCTCAACGTCGGTGTCGTCAACGGGGGTGACGTTTAAGAAAGCAGTGGTTTGTCCGGCTGCAATGGTAAAACTGGTGGGAGTAACGGCGGTAATGTTGGTGCCTGTGGCTAGGTGGTAGTCGCTGTTACGAGTGGCAGTTCCGTCCAGGTTATAGTTAATGGTCAGACCGCCTGCGGGTGCGGGGTAGTCTAGGGTGAAGCTAAATAAGCCGTTGACGGTGCCTTGTTCTTGGGCATTTGTGCCTGTAGTGAGTTTGACGGTGGGTACAACTACTCCCAGTTTGGCTACGAAGATGTCTTGACTTCCTTTGGAATTTAGAAGTTTAGTCCCGAAGGTGGCAGTGTTATTGAACCCGCCTGTGACGTAGAGGTTGTCACTACTGTCGGTGGCGATGCTTCTGCCCAGGTCGCTACCACTACCCCCCAGATCGATCGCCTCAGTGATGTTGCCACTGCTGTCCAGTTTGGCTACGTAGATGTCAGCGATTCCTTGGGAAGTCAGGGTAGCACTCCCAAAAGTTTTAGTGCCAGTGAACCCGCCTGTGACGTAGAGGTTGCCGCTACTGTCGCTGGCAATGCCGTAGCCAGGACCCGCCAAACTTTTCGTCCAAGTGACGTTGCCACTGCTGTCCAGTTTGGTTAGGAAGGGGTCAGGGATTGTCCCCGATGGACCCACAATAGTGTATGTGATGTAGGTATTGCTGCTACCGTCAGTAAAGATCTTCGTTACAGTATCGATGTACTTATCACCGAAACTTTTCGCCCAAGCAACGTTGCCGCTGCTGTCCAGTTTGGTCACGAAGATGTCAACGTTTCCCTTGGAAGTCAGGGTCGTATTCCCGAAGGTGGCGCTGGTTTGGAAAGTGCCTGTGACGTATGTATTGCCGCTATTGTCGGTGCTAATGCTCCTACCATCGTCTGATCCAGTACCAGCACCACCGAAACTTTTTGCCCAAGCAACGTTGCCACGGCTGTCCAGTTTGGTAACAAAGATATCGTCACTTCCCTTGGAAGTCAGGGTTGTATTCCCGAAGGTGGCGCTGCCTTGGAAACCGCCTGTGGTGTAGAGGTTGCCGCTACTGTCGCTGGCGATGCTGTAGCTGGTGTCATTGTTGGTATCACCGAAACTTTTTGCCCAAGCAACGTTGCCACTGTTGTCCAGTTTGGTTACGAAGATGTCAGTGCCTCCCTGGGAAGTCAGGGTTGTATTCCCGAAGGTGGCAGTTCCTCCGAAAGAGCCTGTGGTGTAGAGGTTGCCGCTACTGTCGGTGACTATGCTTAATCCCATGTCTCGTTGACCACCACCGAAACTTTTTGCCCAAGCAACGTTGCCATATCTGTCTTGTTTGGTTACGAAGATGTCACCGCTTCCCTGAGAAGTCAGGGTCATAATCCCGAAGGTGGCGCTGTCATAGAAAGTGCCTGTGGTGTAGATGTAGGTGATGTTGCTGCTACTGTCGGTAACAATGTCGTTGCCTGCATCGTGCCCAGTACCACCGAAACCTTTCGCCCAAATAACATTGGTCATTGTGAACTCCTTTGATTAATGAAGAATTGCAGAAAGAACTTAGTTTACTGTGAAAAAAATTAATTGTTTGAAGGGAGAAGATTGACTCCTCCCTGAGTTAGATGTCAGTCAAATTTCCTTGGTTTAGAGTGATGAAAATTAAAACTGACTCATGCCTCGAAACTGCGTGGAACTGCCCCGGGCATTGGTATTGCAAGAAGTAGAAGTGATGCGACCATCAGAGACTTCTATCCGGCAAGTACCAGAGGTGTTAACCACGCGCAAGCCATTAATGGAAGAGGCAAAACCCTCGACTTGACCTTGCAAGATAAAACTGTTGGGGTTGTCTGGGTTGTTACCGCGAATCCGATTGAAAGTGCCGTTATAGTTCACCTGTGCCC
>JBAVZX010000207.1:0-3056 GCA_049589015.1 Phormidium sp.
AGTTTACACTGAAGCAACTGATAAATGGGCAAGTGTTCTTTGTACTGTAGAACTATTGCTGCTAACTTTCCATTCAGTAAGCGTTTATTCAGGATTTCTTACCCCTTCAATCCCTGTTTTACTGGCGATAATTCTCACCTTTGTCGCTATCGCTTATCGAAATTGGCAACAGCCTACAGACTTGGCAATCTTTGCTTTAGCTTGGAGTTTGGAACTTTTAACCGCAGAAATTATTGGCTTTACTGGTCGTTCATTAATTACTTTAAGCATAGCTAATATTGCTTTAGGTTTAACAACTCAGCTTTTGGGTGATTGGTGGCGGCGCAAAGTTGGTGCAGAAAGATTCCCCGTCAGTTTGCACATTGTTCCGTTAATTTATGGCATTTTAGCTGGTGTTTTACGTTGGGGTAATTTTGCTGACTGGACAGGTTTAAGTTCAATGGCGATTTCTTTAATTGCTATTGGTGTTGGTAGAAGGAAAGAAGAATTTAAACCTTTACTTTATCTGGGTTTATTTGGTGTTTCTGCTTCTGCTTATGAATTATTGCTTTATCAACTTTTACAGTCAAACAAAGGAGGTTTTGGCGATGGTTTAATTGCAATGGCGGCGCTTGGTACGGGTATTATGTATGCTTATCGGGTGTTATCGCCTTGGTTGTTACGCTATTTACCAATTACAACCCAAGAGTTAAAAATAATTGCCCATTTACATTGGGTTTGGAGTAGCTTTTTATTAATGTATGCAATTATAAATCCTGTGCAAAGCAGCAGATTTATAGGATTAGGTGTAGGTTTGTTTTTAATTCAATATGCAGTTTTACAAGGACGCAATAATCCTAACTTAAAACTGGCAGAAGCTTGGGTTTATTTGGGACTTTTGGAAGCGGCGGCGATTAGATTTTATTGGCAAGGTACGCCAATAGAAATGCTATTTTCTGATCCTTTGAAACCTTTTCGAGTGGCGATCGCCTGCGTTGTGGCATACTTTTTCTATATCTTACCTTGGTCAAATTGGGGTTGGCCTAAAAAACCTTGGTTAATAGCAGCAATTGTTTGGCCCTTAGTAATTATTTGGGAAACACGCACAGTTGTTAACCCTGTTAGTTTACTCATCGCTGCCGGATTTTATATTATCATTGCTTGGCTCGATCGGCAAATGCGTTTTACTTACCTAAGTGCAGCATTAATTAACTGGACATTGTGGCGTTGGTTTTTAGATTTACGACTCACAAACGCTTTGTGGTATGTTATTCCTGTGGGATTAACTTTGCTGTATATTGCTCAAGTCGATCCTGATTTAAACCAACCAGAACAAAGAGAAAACCGTCATTTCTTACGCTGTTTAGGAGTTGGGACAATTTGTTTAGTTTCCCTGTGGACAGAAGAATGGACGGGCTTAGGTTCTGGTATCTTAAGTATAGTCGCAATTTTCGCCGGATTAGCTCTCAGAATTCGCGCTTTTCTGTATATTGGAACTATCACCTTTTTAATCAATGCCTTTAATCAATTAGTGATTCTTAATTTCCGTTACTCATTTTTTAAATGGTTAATTGGTTTATTGGTTGGCATTGTTTTTATTTGGATAGCTGCTAACTTTGAAACTCGTCGAGAACAGCTAACAGCTTTATTAAGAAACTGGATTACTGAATTACAAAACTGGGAATAATTTACATTAAATCTACCAATGACTAACAATATTCAAGTTCAACCAAAATTAGAATTTATTCCGCCAAACTTCAATCCTTTGGTTTTCCAAACTTGCCAATTTATCTTGCCAATTTGGTTGCGATCGCGCACGACAATCGCTGAAATTAAAGCCGAAAATTTAGAAACTTTAATTGATTTATACAAGCAATTTCAAGAAAATAAAATTCGCTTCTTAATTGCTTTTCGTCACCCTAGCGTTGACGATCCTTACTCTATAATGTATCTTTTAACAAAATTGCTACCAAAAGTAGCTAAACAACAGGGAATACCCTTAAAAAAACCAACTCATGCACATTTTATTTACGATCGAGGAATTCCCCTTTGGGCTGGTTCTTCGATCGGTTGGCTTTATTCTCAATTAGGTGGAACTCCCATCCATCGAGGTAAGTTAGATCGGGCGGGATTACGTTCAATTAGACAACTATTTGTTGATGGACAATTTCCGATGATGGCATCTCCAGAAGGTGCTACGAATGGGCATAATGAAATAGTTAGTCCCATTGAACCAGGAATTGCCCAAATGGGTTTTTGGTGTGCGGAAGACTTGTTAGCAGCGAAACGATCGGAAGAAGTTTTGCTTGTACCAATAGGAATTAAATATTATTATATAGATCCACCTTGGGCATCTTTAGAAAAGTTGCTGACTCAATTAGAAAATGATAGCGGCGTTTCTGAGAATTCTAATTGGGAATTTGTTCCACCAGAAGAGGTGAAATTTACCAGCGAACAAGAAGCAGTTTTATATAAAAGATTGTATCGTTTGGGTTTTCATATACTAAGTTTAATGGAGGATTTTTACACCAAATTTTATCATAAAACTTTCCCGCAAATTTCCCCCGCTTCTGTGACTAACTCCACTGAACTTTTATGTCTGAGATTACAAGCATTATTAGACACAGCATTAAAAGTAGCAGAAGAGAGTTTTAACATTCCTGCTAAAGGCAATGTGATCGATCGCTGTCGCAGATTAGAACAAGCAGGATGGGATTGGATTTATCGCGAAGATATCAAGAATTTAGAAGCATTATCACCCCTAGAAAGAGGTTTAGCCGATCGCATTGCGGAAGAAGCATCTTTACGAATGTGGCACATGAGATTAGTAGAAAGTTTTGTCGCCGTCACAGGCAAATATGTTTACGAAAAACCTTCTGTAGAAAGGTTCGCTGAAACAACTTTACTATTGTGGGATATGTTAACTCGCATCAAAGGAGGTAATCCTTTTAAACGTCCCAAATTAGGTAAACAAAGAGTGGAAATTGCGATCGGAAATCCCCTCTCAGTTTCCTCTCGCTGGGATACTTATAAAGCTAGTCGTCGGAAAGCTGTAAACGATCTCACCCAAGATTTAC
>JBAVZX010000208.1:0-2126 GCA_049589015.1 Phormidium sp.
TAACTATTCAAAATCTTCACCGCATCCAAAATCGGCATACTCAAATTTTGCACCTTAGAAATCGAATGCAAAGCTTCCGGGTCAGGCGTTTCAATTCCACAAAAAACCGTAGTAAAATAAGCTTCCCGCATCATTTCTAAAATCTTCGGACTTTGGGCTAAATTCAAAGTCGCTTCACAAGCAAATTGTACCGGATAACCATTGCGTTTTTGCCAATCAATTAGGGGAGGTAATAACTGCATTAACGCTTTGCGATCGCCCAC
Source organism: Phormidium sp. (assembly GCA_049589015.1). Lineage (GTDB taxonomy): Bacteria > Cyanobacteriota > Cyanobacteriia > Cyanobacteriales > Aerosakkonemataceae > Floridanema. The sequence goes on from JBAVZX010000208.1 coordinate 264, forward strand.
AAAATTATCATCTACAAAATAAACTCCCCCCGGACTTCCCACCTTTAACATCGCATCTAATTCCGCCAAAACTTGTGACGGTAATTTAATCCGGGGATCGCGTCCATAAAGCTCAGGAATATCACAGAACTCGCAACGATAAGGACAACCGCTAGAAAACTGAATATCCACCATAAAGTAATTACTTAAATCTATCAAATCATACGCCGGAATCGGAAATTCACTTAAAGGTAAACGTTCCAAAGACTCAAAGCGAATTTGACTTTCTGGGCGTTTTATATTTTGATCCAAATACTCAATTAAGCGATCGGTCCCATCACCCAATTCCCCAACATTTAAAATATCAAAATCCGGGTAATATTCTGGACAACCAGAAACCGAAGGCCCACCCAAAACCGTAATTTTCCCTGCTCGATGCGCCCGTTCATTTATATAATTAATTTCCTGCCTCTGAATGTGCATTCCGCTGACAATTACCACATCCGCCCATTGAAAATCCGACTTTTTAATCGGGCGAACATTTTCATCAATAAAACGAATTTCCCACTCTTGGGGCAAATAAGCAGCCACAATTAAAAGACCTTGAGGAGGCATCATCGCCTTCACTCGACGACCTGAAAGTGGATAAGCATGATAAAAAGTACCAAATGAAGGTGCATACTTAGGAAAAGCACAAAGAATCCGGCGATGATTTTGGGGAACGTAGCGCTTTCTCCCAGTAGTCATCTCCGGCACAGGCGAATCAAAAGATTTTACCTTAGCAGTCATCTAAAATTTTCTCCTCACAAATGATGATGCTATTTAGACTGTTAGCTCAACAAAGCCGCGAATGGCTTTAGTTTATCGCCTTTTTCGCCTTTTAGCTGCGGGGGCAGGGGAGGTAGGAAAGTAGGGAGGTAGGGAAGTAGGGAGAGTTGAGGAGGTAGTTAAATTATGCTTTCCATCCCCCAATCTCCTCATTTCCCCTGTTCCCTTCGTTATTACTTTTTCGAGCCAGTTACCTGCTCAATAAGAGCCATAACTGCACTACGAGTCAGTTTATTTTCACCATGAGCCAGCACATCTAAAGTACCGTAAGCTAAAGCCAGGGGAATGCGGCAAAAGTCTAAAGCAGGGCCATTAGGTAAAGACCGAGTGTAAGCATCAGCCAGCTTAAGATTTCGACGGGCATAAGCTTGCAGATCATCAACACCCCAGCCATTAGGGAAATAACTTACCCCGCGGAGCAAATCTTCCTTGTAGTTGCGAAGAATGTTGACAGCTTGTAAACCCCGACCAAAACCGATCGCATAACTCCGGTTAGTCTGAGTCCCATCGTACCAAGCCCACAAATCAGAAAGCAGCAAACCCACAGCACCAGCCACGCTAAAAGTATAGCGATCGAGATCCGCCTCCGTGTGAATTTCCCAATTCCGTTCCGCCCAGTAAGCCATGCGATCCGCCATAGCCGCCGTCGCATCCCAAACACGAGGCGCAATGCTTTCAGGTGCCAGCAAAGCCCATTCTTTCACCCGCAAGGACACTTCTGGTAACAAAACATCCTGAGAGTGGAACTCCAAAGAAAACTCATCAGGAATCACCCCATCAGCTGCACCCTGTAAACTCGCGCTAATACTGCGTAACAATTTTGCCTTGACGGAATTCGCCAATTCTGGATGATCTTCAATCTCATCAATAGCACGCATACATAGATAAGCAGAAGCCACAGCTGCCTGTAGTTCTAGCGGTAGACGACTGATTGGGATATAGAAAGTCCGGCTGGTTTCTTTAAGAATCTCCAAAGCATCTCTACGTAAATCCATTCTGTTCACTCCTCTGAATATGTATGGAGTTTAAACCACTGCCGAAAAATTACGCAGCCCA
>JBAVZX010000209.1:0-2427 GCA_049589015.1 Phormidium sp.
CAACTTGAGTTAATTAGTTGCCAATTGTAGGATGGGCATCGGAACAGGGAACAAATTTGTCTCGGCTACCAACCCAAGCCGAGACAAATCTCTCCACAGATATTTAACTTCTGGGAACATTTCTTCCTAATGGTCGGTAGCAAAACTTATAAAAATTACCTAAGTTAAAATTATAGAATAAAATTTAGTATAAAATTTCACTGATATTTTAAGGTTGAACCACTTTGTTTGTGAGGAGTGACAGTGAATCACCTTTTTTTGCAACGCGCTATTTTTCTGCTTAGTCTTACGGCTGTGGCTGGTGGGATTGGTAATTTACCCGCAAAAGCTGAAACACCAGAGGTAAAAATCTCAGGTAATCCTCAGTGGATGGTTGCCCAAAGTAATCAACAATACTCTGGACAAATCTCGACTAATCCCCTATTTGCACAGGAAAACTCTCTGCAAACATCATCAACTAACTTAGGGGTAGTTGACCAATCCAACACCCTTCTCCAGATAGATTCCTCAGAAAAATCAGCAACAAATTCTTCATCTTTAGACAAAAGTCCGCCAGTTCCAGGAACAACTTTTACCTCCGCTGCGAATCTGCTAGGTCAATCTGCGGCTAACCCTAATTCGCCAACTTCTCACCCTAGAACAGAGAACTCTAGAACCAGTAATTCTCGAACCAAAAAGGCTACTCAAGTAGCACAGTATGAAATAGAACCTGGTCGAGAAACTCGTTCTGGCTCTAGCTATGTTGGTGCAGGTGGTAACATCGGTTTAACTGGTGCATCCGCAACAGGAGATAATGGTTTTGCACTGTTTAGTAAAATCGGTTTAACCAGGGTTTTATCTGTACGACCAATGGTGATTTTTGCCGATGATACTGACATTTTAATTCCCGTTACTTACGATTTTCCCATCTCAGCAGAACCATTCCAAAAAATTAATTTAGCTCCTTTTGTTGGTGCAGGAGTAATTATCACTACCTACCGAGAAAGCAATGTTGGTATCACTTTAACGGGTGGTGTTGATATTCCTATCAACAGCAATTTTACCGCCGTGGGTAGCGTCACAGTTGCCTTTGTCGATACTACCAGCGTTGGTTTATTGTTGGGTGTTGCCTATAACTTCGGTCGAGGATTTAGTTTCTAAGATTGAGTTAATTTCGGAGATTAATTTTGTATTCTCCAGCACTTTTTATTGCGCCCCTTTCTTCACAGAAGGGGGTATTTTTAGATTAAATTACCTGGGATTTTGTAATTAAGCATACTATGACTATTGACTCTTACTGAAATTTTCCGAACATTAAGTAGCAAAATTTATAAAAATCGCCTAAATTCACAACATAGAATAAAATTTAGTATAGTGTGATTTTGACTTTTGGCAATAAACCAAGTCTTTGTGAGGAGTGACTGTGAGTAATCTTACTTTTGATTTCCAGAGAAACGCTTTTCTTTATGTGGCTGCGATCGCCAGTGGATTAAGTGTATCCTTAACTACTGTTAATGGACTACCCGCCCAAGCTGAAACAATTGATAACAACAGCCCCACTAGTCAGCAGCAAAACGTTAACAGCAGCATATTTAACCAAAATATCACCTTAACACCAGAACCAACTTCCACTTCCCCAACAGCAGTAGCTTTAGATGTGGAATCAGAAGCAACTGAACTAGCAGAAATTCCACCCACAACAGAGGCAAAACAGCAACCCTTTCCAGGGACAGCAGAAACCTCCGCCTCAGTTTTGTTAGAACAACCTCAAACAAAAGGTCAAGTTGCACAATTTCAAGATGTTGAACCAGGTCGGTCAACTCGTACTGGTAGAAGTTACATCGGCATTGGGGGCAACTTGGGAGTTGCAGGGGGCCCTGCTGTAGGAGATTTAGGCTTTACTGTATTTGCCAAAATTGGGTTGAGTAGAGATTTTTCCGCCAGACCAGCCCTAATATTTGGCGATGATTTCGACATTCTCCTGCCCATAACTTACGACTTTCGCATTGAAAATACCCCTCTTTTGCCTTTTATTGGCGGTGGCTTACTAATTACAACTGCCAGTGGAAATGTGGGCGGCTTAATTACCGCCGGACTTGATTTTCCCATTTCCAGCCAATTTACGGCCACAGGTCGCTTGAACGTTGGTTTTACGACCAAAGATGCCGCACTTGGGTTCATGTTCGGTCTAGGCTACAACTTCGGCCCAGCCGGATTTGGATTCTGAAACCACCCCAGCCCTAAAGGGACGGGGGTTCAAAGTGCTGTGATGCCTCTATCTGGCTCTCCCCTGAGCGATAGCCGAAGGGTACAACATCCAGATTCTTAGCATCAGCAATGAGAACTTTTGTAGCGACTCGCTCTGACTCTGGAAAACTTCCAAAGGAAGAAGGAACTCGTCCCTCTACTCGCAAGTTGGTTTCTTTTTTAGTCGCCTGTTTCCAAGCC
>JBAVZX010000210.1:0-2037 GCA_049589015.1 Phormidium sp.
AAATTAGAAGATTACAAAAAATGCCGGACTAAGTTACGGTTGCATGGCGCTACTTTTTTACATCCTTTGCATGAACAGCAAATTCAAAAATATTTGGTTGGTTGTAGAAGTAAAGAACTGTGGGAAGTACTCAAAGAAGAACCACAATTTCTAGAATTAGCCAAAATACCTCTACTTTTAAATATAATGATCTTGGCTTATGAAGAGTTGCTGATTCAAGCTTGGAAACGGCTTAACTCGGATCAAGAAAGACTCGAATATTTGTTAAATGCCTTTGTCCGGCGAATGTTAACTTGGAATCTGAAATCGCGTTACTATAAGGAAGGAAAGGAACCAAGACCAGAAAAAGCTAGACCTTGGTTAGTTTATTTAGCAACAAAAATGAATGCGGCTAAAGAAACTGAAGTTGAACCAGATAAATTAGACCAAACTTGGCTGCAAACTTCTGGACAAAAGTCTTTATATCGATTAGGGATGATTTTAACTATTGGGGGAATTTTAGGGATGAAAAAGTTTATTTTACGCCTGATTCTCAGCAAAAATAAATCAATGCCCTGGAATTATTCTCAGTTTCTCAACTATGCTAGCGAGCGTTTTCTATTGCAAAAAATTGGTGATAATTATCGGTTTGTTCATGAAATTTTACAAGAACACATTGCCAAAATGTAATCAACTGCTGTTTGTGGGGCAGGCAAGATGCCTGCCATTCTCCAAAAGCGGGATCTCCTGCCCACTCCACAAGATTGGATAATTTAATTACTGGAAGTCCGGTAAAATGTTTTTTTGGGGTAGAACCTACCCTGTCAATAACAAAAAGATTGTTAAATTTACCCAATGACCAAAACTTACAAGGTTGAAATTCAACACCAAGGCAAGACTCACATTCTGGAAGTACCAGAAGATAAACAGATTCTTCGCGCCGCCCATGCTGCGGGAATAGATTTGCCAAGTTCTTGCAATGCGGGAGTTTGTACTACTTGTGCAGGCGAAATTTTATCAGGAACAGTGGAGCAGGGGGAAGTGATGGGTATTAGTCCCGAACTTCAGGGAAAATATGTTTTACTTTGTGCTGCTTATCCACGTTCTGATTTAAAAATTGTGACTGAGAAAGAAGACGAAGTTTATGGCTTACAATTTGGACAGCCATAGAAGTAATTAAAGTAATGACTACGCACTTTATCACCGCTGAAATTGATCTCCAAGAATCTCCTGCTAAACTGCATCAAGAAATTGTGGCAGAGTTAGAAAAATCTGGGGAACCTCTACGTTGGGCAATTACTAATGTAGATGTTACAGAACAAAAAGCGACTGTGGAAGCGATCGTCACTACAACCACCGAATCAGCGAAAGTCTAACATTGTTTCAGCGTCCTTATACTGTTGTATTGCTTGTCCCCACAGGAATTGGGGCGGCAATTGGTGGCTATGCGGGGGATGCTTTGCCAGTGGCGAGGGCGATCGCTTCTTGTTGCGATCGCCTAATCACCCATCCCAACGTCCTCAACGGAGCCATGTTATATTGGCCTTTGCCTAACGCTTTCTACGTCGAAGGCTACGCTTTAGATCAGTTCGCCGCCCGAAATTGGGGACTGAGCTTAGTACATCAAAATAGAATTGGCTTAATTCTCGATCGCGCCATTGAACCAGAACTGCAACTTAGACAGCTACAAGCCGCTGATGCTGCTAGGGCTACTTTAGGATTAAATCTTACCGAATATATAGTTACCGATGCACCTTTAGGTGTGGAACTGCGGATCTCAGGATCGGGGATATCATGGGGGACGATCGCTAACCCAGATAGTTTACTCCGAGCAGCGGAAAAATTGATTACTCAAGCTGGGGCACAAGCGATCGCAGTCGTCGCCCGTTTCCCCGAAGACATAGAAAACATCGCCCAAGACAACTACCGCCAAGGCAAAGGCATAGATCCGATCGCAGGTGCCGAAGCCGTTATCAGCCATTTAATAGTTAGAACATTCCAAATACCCTGCGCCCACGCCCCCGCCCTCAACTCCTACCCCCCCGAACCTCACCTTTC
>JBAVZX010000211.1:0-3790 GCA_049589015.1 Phormidium sp.
AATCTAAAATCTAAAATCTAAAATCTAAAATCGATTGATGCACCCTTAGTGATAGCAATTCAGTTATTCAAAAGTTCTGCCATCAGGCATGATAGCGCCATCTAATTCAGCATTTTTCAAGTTGGCTCGATTGATATTAGCATCAATCAAAATTGCGCCCCGTAAAATAGCTCCAGTCATATTAGACCAAGTAAGTTTAGCACGGTAGAGATTGGCTCCTTGTAAATTAACACCACGCAAAGTTGACCAACTAATGCTGACACTTCTCATATTAGTGTTGCTCAAGTCTGCGCCAGCTAAATTGCAGCCAATCATTTTGGCGCGGCTTAAATCTGCTCCACTCAAGTTAACTCTTTCTAAAACGGCTCCGTTGAGAATAGCTTGCACCAATTTAGCTTTTTCCAAGTTAGCTCCGCTGAGAATCGCATTAGTTAGGTTAGCTCCCTCTAATATGGCTCCACTGAGCACAGCATTAATTAAGTTGGCTCGACTCATCGGTGCATCAATTAATTTTGCACCACTGAGGTTAGCGCGGCGCAAGTTAGCTTCACTTAGGTTAGCTTCGCTTAAGTTAGCTCCCATGAGTTTGCTATCTTCTAACTGAGCAGTTCTTAAACTAGCTCCAGAAAGGTTAGCGGCGCTTAAGTCGGCTCCAACAATGTTGGCACCAATCAAATTAGCTTCGTAAAGGTTAGCCCGGAGAATTGCTCCTTTCAGGTTGGCTTCGCGCAAATTTGCCCCGACTAAGCAAGCTCCAGTTAAATTAGCCTCGCTTAAATCTGAGCCACGCAGGTTAATTTCACTTAAGTCAACACCTATCAGAGATATACCATGCAGGTCGAGATCCAAAAATTCTCTCTCGTTGGCAGCATATCGTTCTAACAGTTCATCAGCATTCATTATTCTTTGCCTCGTAAATTTAACAGCAGAGCACTTACCTTAGAAAAAATTTTCTCGAATTACCAGAGTTTTGCAAAAACTAAATGCTCTACTTCAGGGATTTAGGATCTCTTCCTATAGATAATTCCCAATTAACGGACGATTTTGGTAAAGTTTCCTGATCTTGTGCGTCCAAACCACAGTGCATTTGAGACAATCAGATACGAGCATCATTGGTCATGGGAGATGAGAAGTTGTTGGTCACTGGATGAGAGGGCATTAAGGAGAGGGAAGATCAATTTTCCCATTCTGCACTTCCATTACTCTTATATTCCCCTGTTTCACGATTTTGCTCACCAATGATCAATGACTATTGACTATTGACCAATGACTATTGATAAAGCAAATAAGGATTTCCCATGCCCGATAATCTGAGAAGCCAAGTTGTTACCCAAGGCGTACAGCGAACTCCTAACCGCGCTATGCTGCGTGCTGTTGGTTTTGACGATCAAGATTTTACTAAACCTATTGTTGGTCTTGCTAACGGGTTTAGCACAATTACGCCCTGTAATATGGGTATTAATGATTTAACACTGAAGGCGGAAGCTGGTCTTCGGATTGCGGGGGCAATGCCGCAAATTTTTGGCACGATTACGATTAGCGATGGTATCTCGATGGGAACGGAGGGGATGAAGTATTCCCTGGTGTCGCGAGAGGTGATTGCTGATTCCATTGAGACGGTGTGTAATGGTCAGAGTATGGATGGTGTTCTGGCTATTGGTGGTTGCGATAAGAATATGCCGGGGGCGATGATTGCGATCGCACGGATGAATATTCCGGCTATTTTCGTTTATGGTGGTACGATTAAGCCTGGTCATCACAATGGTAAGGATTTAACTGTTGTGAGTGCGTTTGAAGCTGTGGGAGAATACAGCGCTGGCAGAATTGATGAGGCGGAATTAATCGAGGTTGAACGCAAATCTTGTCCAGGTGCTGGTTCTTGTGGGGGAATGTATACGGCAAATACGATGTCTTCTGCTTTTGAGGCGATGGGGATGAGTTTGCCTTATTCTTCGACGATGGCTGCTGAGGATGAGGAAAAGGCGGAGAGTGCTGAAAAGTCTGCTTATGTGTTAGTGGAGGCGATTAAAAAGCAGATTCTCCCCCGTGATATTATTACTCGGAAGTCGATCGAAAATGCCATTGCTGTAATTATGGGTATCGGTGGTTCGACGAATGCGGTGTTGCATTTTTTGGCGATCGCTCGCGCCGCTGGTGTAGAGTTAACTTTGGATGATTTTGAAACTATCCGCGCCAAGGTTCCGGTACTTTGCGATTTGAAACCATCGGGTAAATATGTAGCGATTGATTTGCACCGAGTTGGCGGCATTCCCCAAGTAATGAAAATGCTGTTAGTGCATGGTTTAATTCATGGTGATTGTCTCACAATTACAGGTCAAACTATTGCCGAAGTTTTAGCCGATGTGCCCGAAGAACCGCCAGCTAATCAAGATGTGATTCGTCCTTGGAATAATCCCATGTACAAGCAAGGACATTTGGCAATTTTAAAAGGTAATTTGGCGACTGAAGGTGCGGTGGCAAAAATTACCGGAATTAAGAATCCGAAAATTACTGGCCCTGCAAGAGTTTTTGAGTCTGAGGAGTTGTGTTTACAAGCAATTCTGGGGAATCAAATTAAAGCTGGGGATGTGCTTATTATCCGTTATGAAGGGCCGAAAGGTGGGCCGGGAATGCGGGAAATGTTAGCACCAACTTCGGCAATTATTGGGGCTGGATTGGGTGATTCGGTTGGGTTAATTACTGATGGCAGATTTTCTGGTGGGACTTACGGAATGGTGGTAGGTCATGTTGCACCAGAGGCAGCTGTGGGTGGTGCGATCGCTCTCGTCCAAGAAGGCGATACGATTACCATAGACGCTCATGCTAGGTTGTTACAATTGCACGTTTCTGACGAAGAATTAGCCCGTCGTCGTGCTGAATGGCAACCCCCAGAACCCCGTTATACTACTGGCGTATTGTATAAATATGCCAAGTTAGTTTCTTCTAGTAGTATTGGCGCTGTTACTTGTTAGTAATTAGCAACGTAGGGTGCGTTACACTGCGTTAACGCACCTTACTAAATTCAAGAGTAATATCGGGCTTTTTGCTGGGAATCAGAGGGGTAATTTTTAACCACAGATGAAACACAGATGAACACAGATGAACACAGATATTTTTTAGTTAAATCTGTGATTTGGTTAGAGATATAAACCATGTGTGGTAATCTTCATCTGTATTTAAATCAGCTAAAACAATTGGATGATTAAATTCTAGTTTTTGAATGCTGGAATTAAATTGTTTAACTATTTGCCTTAATCCTTGGGTTGCTTCGGAAATTGAGTTTAAATGAGGCAAGATTTCTGGAGAAAATAGTAGGGGGTGTCCGATGCGATTTTCATAAGTCGGCGCAGTAATTAAAGCTTTATTTAATAGATGAAAATTGTACAATTTTTGGTAAATTTCTCTAGGGCGGGGTTGGTCTACTGCTGATATTGCTAAACTGGTAAAATCTTGGGGAATTAGAGTTAATCCTGTAAGAATAGAACTAGTTTTGCCGCGACTAGGATCGAGGTTAATAATTGTTTTAGTTTCTGGGGGAAATGTGGGTTGAGAATCGGCGTTTTGTGGGGATAAAACTACGATTGGGATAAAGTCTGATTTGAGAAATTCTGTTACTTGATATTGTAGAAGTTTTTGATTGTTATACCAGGGAAGGGAAGTTTTACAAGTTCCCATTCTGGTAGATTTTCCGGCAGCTAAAATGATAGCAAAGGTTTGATTTATACTCATTTGTAATATTAGGTTCTAACTGATCAAAGAGAGGGTTAAACCCTCCCTCTAAAACCTAAAA